>DASUXL010000296.1:0-3958 GCA_036377915.1 Candidatus Limnocylindrales bacterium | reverse complement strand
GCAAAGCGAAACACAACCGGACCCGGCTGGTGCCGATATCGGCGTCTTTGGCCACGCACGCCCGCAGCTACGCGGTCGCGGTCGGCTTGGTCGCCGAAGATCCCGGGGGCTGGTTCTTCCCGTCCCCGCGAGGCGGGGGCTACAACCCCTGCTCGGCCACCGCGCACATTCAGCGGCTGATGCTCGAAGCGGGTGTCACCACCGCCACCGGCCGCGCTCCTCGCACCCACGACCTGCGCCATTCCTATGCGGTGGCCTGCCTGGCGAAGATGCAGGCCGAGGGGGTGGACGTCTACACGGCGCTGCCGTTGCTGGCGACCTACATGGGACACGCCGACATCATCTCAGCGGAGTACTACCTGCGCCTGGATCCGTCGGCCTGGGCCGGTATCGAGCAGGCCATGGCAGACATCTACGCCGGCGTGTTCCCGCACGGGACGGTCTGAGATGGCCACCGCCCGCCCGTTCGCCGACACGCTGGCCCAGTTCCTCATCGTCTACCTGCCCGTCACCAGGGCCTGCTCCCGGCATACCATCTGCGCCTACCGGGACGCGTTCACGTTGTTCCTGCGGTTCATGGACCAGCAGCAGGCGACACCGCCGGACCAGGTCTCCTTCCTCGACTTCACCGCGCCGAACGTGGCGGCCTTCCTCGGCTGGCTGCGCACCGACAGGGAATGCTCGGCCGCCACCGCCAACCAGCGCCTGGCCGCGCTCAAGTCGTTCTTCCGGTACGTCCAGTCCCAGGCCCCCGAGCAGGTCGCACAAGCCCGGCAGGTCCTGGGCGTCAAGGCCGCCCACGCCCCGGAACCGGCTATCGGCTACCTGCCCGTGGAAGCGGTCGGGTTGCTGCTCGAGCACGCCAGGTGTCGCGGGGCGCGCGACCTGGCGTTGCTGACGACGCTCTACGACACCGGGGCCAGGGTCCAAGAGGCCTGCGACCTATCGGTCAGGGACCTTCACCTCGACAGGCCCGCCAGTGCCACTCTGACCGGGAAGGGCCGCAAATCCCGAACCGTGCCGCTGGCTCCGCAGGCGGCGCAGATCCTCACCCAGCACGTCCGCGCGCTTCCCCACGACCCCACCGGGGCCACGCCCGTGTTCACCAACAGGGCCGGAGCACGGCTGGGGCGCGCCGGCGCCGCCTACATCCTGGCCAGATGCGCGCACGCCGCGCACGCCGAACGGCCCGAGCTCGTGCCCCAGAAGGTCTCCCCCCACATGCTGCGTCACCCCAAGGCCATGCACCTGCTGGAGAACGGAGTCAACCTGATCTACATCCGAGACATCCTCGGGCACGCCTCCATCGTCACAACCGAGGTCTACGCCAAGGCCAACCCGGAGATCAAGCGCCAAGCCGTCGAAGCAGCTGCCGCGCACACCCTCGGACCGAGCCGCTACGACCAGGCGTCCCGCCATGACCTGCTCACCTGGCTCCGGCAAATGATATGAGCTCCACTGTTATGCGAAGAGGCCAGGCCCGGCCAAGCCGCCCACCAGCACGAACACCGACGACTTCACATAACCGAGGGCTTCACATAAGACGAGTTATGCGAGGCCTCGCATAACTCGTCCATGCACACCACCGGCGCGGCCGGGTCGTACCGGCGGTGGTAGACCTCCAACACGTCCTCCATGCGGGCCACGAACTCGCAGTTGGCCTTGGGCGGGATCGTCCAGCACTTCTTCAGATGAGGGCGAAGCCCCCTTTTTTGAGGACCCGCCCGATCGTGGAGTGGTCCAGCGGCGGTATCCCGTCGGTGAGTACCACGTGTTTCTCCAGCAGCCGCAGCGACCACCGGTCATACCCGGCCGGGGGTTTCGTGCACGCCAGCGCGATCACCCGTGCCTCCACCTCCCCGGTCACCTTCGGCTCCACCGGCGGCGAGGCCCGCTTGCGGCGGCCGATCACGTCCTCGACACGGCCGGCGGACTCGGTGAACCGCTTCGCGACCAGATACACCGTGCCCTCCGAGACCCCGACCCGCTCGGCGACCACCCGCCGATCCGGCGCCGGCCCCTCGGCCTCGTCCAAGGCCAGCAAGATCCTGGCCCGGGCGATCATCCGAGCCGGATGCGTCCCGCGCGAGACCATCCGGGTCAGCTCCGCACGGTCAGCGGCACCCAACCTGACCACATGATCCTTCGGCCTGGGCATGGCAACGACTCCTCCCGATCGGTATCAACCGGGAACAGCCAAGCGCCAATACCCACTACTGTAGGCGCGACACGCCCTAGTCGGCCACTCAATCGGGCAGGACGTCGCGCCAGGCGTCGAAGACGCGGTCGATCTCGGCGGGATCGACGAAGAGGTCGAAGGCCGACTTCGCGCATTCGCGGCTAACGGGATCGCGCAGAACCGCACGGGTCCACTCCAGGCTTTGCCGGACACCGGCGCCGATCTCGTTGTGGTCGACGAACTCCGAGACGACCCGTGCCGTCTTCGCCGGGTCGGCGACGGCGAGCAGGCGCCAGATGTCACCGAGGTCCTTGTCGCGGACCGGTCCCTTGCGCGGCTCGCCGAGGCGCTCGCCGACCTTCGAGCCCTTGGCCAGGAGCAGAGCGGGGATCTCGGCTACGTAGATCTCTGACGAGAGCCGCGGGTCGGCGAAGTCGACGACGATCAGCCGTGAGCGGTTGAACGCAGTCAGTTCCAGGCCGAGCGCCTTGCCGACGGCCCATTTGCCGTGGCTGGGTTGGAGCGCCGGAACGCCTCGTTTGGTGCGGCTGGCCGTGCCCGAAAGGCCGTGTGGGGCAAGCAGGTCGATCCTCTCGCGGAAGGAGCGCTCGCCCGTGGGGTCGTCGTAGGGCTCACGGCCCCACAGGCCCGGGCGGGCCGTGGTGCGGTGCTCGTATCCGGCCTCGGCCAGGACCGCTTCGATGCTCGGGACGTCGCCGACGAGTCCGGGCGTCACGCCGAGGTCGCCATCTCCGGTCGGCATCTGCGGCACGTCGAGATCGGCGGTGCGAAGCAGCACTGCGTGTGCACCGACCAGGGTCAGCGCGTCCGCGTGAACAGACAACACGTTGACCACGTTGATGATCGCGCGGCGGCTCCACTCGATCTCGGCCTTCGGAGCCGCGAAGTCCGTCACGCGACGCGCCGCCCCAGCAGGATGTCGGCCTGCTCGGCCATCCGGTCGATGCCGCCGTACGCATCGAGAACGACCTGGTCCCGCGCCGCCACCGTGAAGCCGTCGATCTCCACGCGGTCGAGCTCGCAGACCCCATCGAAGGGAAGCAGCGTGACCCGAAGGCCGAAGGCCCCGGGCTCCAGTGGGCGCAGTTCGGCAGATCCGGCGGCGGCCGCGAGGCTCGCGACGTACAGGACAGGCCACGCCTCGCCGGCAGTGGACCGATACAGGTTGGCGCCGGTGTCTCCCGTCAGCGCATAGGCGATGCCGGACTTCTTCAGCCGCTCAGCGATCTCGTAAGCGGACGGTCCCGGGTCGAAGTGGACCGCACTCGGCCGGCGGGTCAGCCTCGCCGCGCGACCGGCGCGGAACAGCAGGTCGGGCTCACGGCCTGGCACCGCCGCACCCGCCGCACCGACCAGCCCGAGGCGCGCCCAGCGCTCCCACCATGCACGGACCGCCGCGGTCTCAGCTACGTCGAGGGCGGGTGCAAGTGCCAGGCGGGCAGCGGCGACGGCCGACATGTCGGCAACCCCGGTGAACCCGATCGGAGCGCCCAGGACCGTGAGAATCTCCTGTGCCAGGTCGAAGGATGGACTGACCGCGCCCGACTCGATCCGGGTCACCGTCGTCGGAGCAACGTCTACCAGCGCCGCGAGCTGGCGAGCACTGAGCCCGTTCACGCGGCGCAAAGTCGAAACGCGCTCTGCAAGGTCCATGCATCCAGTCTCGACTGGTTGTTGCATATACGCAACGCGATGCGTTCGTCTGTATGCCCCGCCGCAGGCTTCGGACCCCATCGATGGCGACCTGCGCTGACCATT
>DASUXL010000295.1:0-30694 GCA_036377915.1 Candidatus Limnocylindrales bacterium | reverse complement strand
CCGGCGACCACCTCGGGACCGACGAGCACCTCGATGGGGTACTCGGTTTCGGCCGACAGCGGGGTCTCACGGTTGCAGGACAACCCGACGGTCAGCGCACCGCGCTGCCGCGCGGCCCGGACCGCGGCGAGCACAAAAGGGGTCCGCCCGCTGGCGGCTATGCCCACCAACGCATCCGCCGCGGTGATGTCGCGAGTGGACACCTCCGCCCGCCCGGCCGCGGCGTCGTCCTCCGCGCCCTCGACGGCGTTCTGCACCGCCTCCTCGCCACCGGCGATGACCGCCTGCACGAGTTCGGGCGGGGTGTTGAAGGTGGGCGGGCACTCGGAGGCGTCGAGCGTCCCGATCCGCCCGGCGCTGCCGGCACCGAGGTAGAACAGGCGCCCGCCACCGGCGAGCCGCTCGGTCACCGCCTCGATGGCCGGGACGATCTGCGCCATGGCGCGGTGAACCGCCCTCGGCACCCCGGCGTCCGCCTCGTTCATGAGCCGGGCAAGCTCCGCCACCGAAGCGGTGTCGATCGCCCGGTACCGGTCGTCGACCTGCTCAGTGAGCAACAACTCCATTGCTTCGGTCATGCGGTGCGTCCGTTTCTCGGGTCGAGGGCGTCGCGCAGCCCGTCGCCGAGCAGGTTGAGCCCGACGACGAAGATGACGATCACGGCGCCCGGTGCGGCAAGGGTCCACCACGCGGTACCGGCAAGCACCTTGGCGTCGAAGACCATCGCGCCCAGCGACGGTGACGGCGGCGGAGTACCCAGGCCGAGGAAGCTCAGCGACGCCTCGGTCAGCACCGCCCACGACAGCGACAGGGTCACCTGCACGGTCACGATCGCGGAGATGTTGGGCAGGATGTGCCGCAGCAGGATCCGCCACGTGGGCAGGCCGACCACCCGGGCGGCCCGGATGAAGTCGGTCTCCCGCAAGGAAAGCACCGGCCCGCGCGCCACCCGCACAAAGATCGGCACGTAGACGATCGCGATGGCCAGCGCGATCGTCGGCCAGCTGCGGGTCAGGGTGGTGACCAGGGTCAGGGCGAGCAGCAGCGGCGGGAACGCGAACAGCACATTCGTCACGGCAAGCACCGGCGCGCGCACCTTCTCGCCGAAGAACCCGGCGCACACCCCGGCGGCCGTGCCGACGACCGCCGAGACCGCCACGGCCAGCACCGCGACCCGCAGCGAGTTCGCCACCCCGGCCAGACAGCGGGAGAAGATGTCCCGGCCGAACTGGTCGGTGCCGAACCAGAACGTGCCCGACGGGCCCTCCAGGCGGCGCTGCGGATGCTGCGCGATCGGATCGAACGGCGTGAGCCCGAGCAGCCCGCACACCGAACCGGCAACGATGAGGAAGATCAGCACGCTGCCGATCAGCCCGGCCGGGCTGCGCAGCAGCCGGCGCCAGCCTTTTGTACGCGGCGGAGCAACGGGCGCCTCAGAAGCCGTGGCGGCGACGGTCATGACGCACGCACCCGGGGGTCGATGACCCGGTAGGCCAGGTCGGTCAGCAGGTTGACCACCACAAAGGTGGCCGCGATGACCAGCACCGTGCTCTGCACGACGGCGAACTCCTTCTGCTGCATGCCCACCAGGACCTGGCGGCCGATGCCGGGGACGGAGAAGATCTGCTCCACCACGACGGCGCCGCCGAGCAGGTACCCGAACTGGATACCGGTCATCGTCACGATCGGGTTGAGGGCGTTGTGCAGCAGGTGCCGGGTGCGCAACCGGCCGGGCGCGACGCCCTTGCCGCGGGCGGTGCGCATGAAGTCCGCATTGGACACTTCCAGCAGCGACGCCCGCGCGGTGCGCATGATCGGCGCGGCCAGCCCGAAGCCGAGCACCAGCGCCGGGAAAAGCATCTGTTGCAGGTTGAGCAAGGGATCCTCGGTGAGCTGGGCGAAGCGCTGCGCATTCGGGTTGTAGTGCAGGTACTTCGACACGACGGTGAGAAGCGTGGCGCCGATGAGGAAGTTCGGGATCGACAGGGCGAGCAGACCGACGATCTGGCCCACTCCGTCGCGGACACCGTTAGGGCGCGAGGCGGACAGCATCGCCAGCGGCAGCCCGATCAGCAAGCCGACGATCAGGGCGAGCACCGCAAGCTCGACGGTGACCGGCAGCGCCGACTGGGTCATCGACAGCACCGACTCGTTGGCCCGGCGGGAGAACCCGAGGTTGCCCGTGAACAGGTTGCCCAGCCAGGAGAAAAACTGCACCGGAAGCGGCTTGTCCAGACCGTAGTACGACTCCAGGGTCGCTTTCTGTTCCGCGCTGAGGCCGGCGGCCTCGGTCCCGAGCGTCGCCGTGATCTGGCTGCCGGGGATTGCCCGCAGCATGACGAAGACCAGCACCGCCACGCCGAACAGGGTCAGCACCGATTCCACCAGCCGCCGGGTCAGCGGATGGCCCACGATGAATCGCAAGCGTGCCTCCTTCTCAACATCCCTGCGTTTGCCGGGAACAAGATCCCGAAGCCTGCCGGGCACAAGATCCCGGGATTTGCCTGGCAATTCGCGCGGGAGAGCGGTTGCTCATGCGGAATTGCCAGGCAAATTGCCGGATCTTGGTGGGGGTCGGATCAATCGGTCAGCCGAGCGAGGCTTCCCGAAGGTACTGGAACGAGCCGTTGGCCATCGGCGTGTAGCCCTTCACCCCGGCGGTCGTGGCGGTGTAGTCGAAGCTGGAGAACAGCCAGACCCAGACCGCGTTGTCCTCCAGGTGCTTGGAGACCTTGGTGTAGATCTGCTTGCGCTGCGCCGGATCGGCGGTCGCCTTGCCCTCGGCGAAGAGCTGGTCCAGTTCGGGTGAGGCGTACCCGGCCACCTTGTTGAGGTTGCCGGTGCTGGTGAAGTACCTGCCGTACATGCCGTCCGGGTCGGGCCGCCCGCCGTTGAGGGCGACCGCGGCGTCGAACGTCCCGGCGACCCACCGGTCGACGTAGGCACCCGACTCGAGCGTGTCGAGCTGCAGGGTGATGCCCGCCTCCTTCAGCTGAGCCTGAAGGTTCTGCGCCTCGTTGACCGAGGTCGCGTACTCGCCGCTGGAGACGATCGTCTTGATGGTGATGCCACCGCCGAAACCGGCGCCCGCGAGCAGCGACTTGGCCTTGTTCACGTCCCGGGTCGGGCACGGCCGCGCGCCCGGATCGGACTTGTACGCCGGGGACGTGATCGGGCCGACGACGGTACCCTCGCCCAGCGCCGCCGTGTCGAGCACCTGCTGGCGGTCGATCGCGCACTGGATCGCCAGCCGCACGTCCTTGTTGTCCAGCGGCTTGTTGCGCGCGTTGAGCTGAAGCACGTGGTACGACAGGTTCGGGGTCTTGGCCAGGGTGATCCCGCCGCCCTCGGCGGTCTTGGCCACCAGCGGGTCGTTCAGGACGGCGAACTGCACGTTGCCGGACTGGAGCGCGGCGACGATCGAACCCTCGTCCGGGATGATGCGGAACTCGACGCCGTCAAGCTTCGGCTTGCCGCCCCAGTAGTCCGGGTTGGCCGCCAGCGAGATGGACTGGTTGGCGGTCCGGCTGGTGAACTTGAAGGCGCCGGTGCCGTTCGGCTTCTGCCCCACCGACTCTTGGGTGTCGTCTTTGGACAGCATGGCCAGGTTGGTGGTGGCGAGGCCGGCGAGCAGGCCCGCGTCGGGGCTCTTCAGGCGCAGCACCACCGTGTTCGGGTCGGGTGCCTCGATCGTCGAGACCGAGGCGATGGTGGCCGCCGCGACGGCGGCGGTCGCCTTGTCCCGGATGCGGTCGAGCGAGGACTTCACGTCCGCCGAGGAGAAGGTCTTGCCGTCGTGGAACTTCACGCCCTGGCGCAGGGTCAGGGTGAGGGTCTTGTTCTCGTCGGTCAGTTCCCACTTCTCCGCCAGGCCCGGCACCACGTTGAGGTCGGCGTCGAGCTGGGTGAGCGTGCCGTAGACCTGCTCCAGCATGTGCAGGGCTTGGAACTGGGTGACTTTCCAGGGGTCCAGCGTGTTCGGGTCGGCGGTGTAGCCGACCACCAGCGTGCCGCCGGTCTTCGGATCGTTGCTTGAGCCACTTGAGCATCCGGCCGCCAGCAGACCCGCGGCCGCGAGGACCGCCAGGCACCTGGTCACCGGTGAGCCCAGCGCGGTGCGGAGTTTCACGTCTTTCAACCTCCGTAAGGGGTGCGCCGCAAGTCAAGAGTTGACATGGAATCTCAACCTTGTGGCAGATCTTGCCGCGAGGCTAACATACCCGCTGTGAGTCGACTAGAGGAGCTGCTGGTCAGCGGGGGTAACAGCCTTTACTCCGCCGCCGTGGCAATCATCCAGCGAAGCGGCAAGATTGAGCAAATCGCCACAACAGGGCAAACTGCTCGGTTCTCCGATGATGGGGGTACCGTCGCACCGCCCGAATTGATCGGATCGGTCACCGAAAGTACGATCTTCGACTTTGCCTCGCTCACCAAGCTGTTTGTCACCACGACACTGCTGACCCTGGTCGAGGAGGGCGCGCTGGCGCTGGACGAGCCGGTCGCCACCTGGCTGCCAAGCTTCACCGGCGGCGAACGCACCGCGGTGACGCTTCGGAACCTGATGACCCACACGTCGGGACTGCCCGCGCTGCTGTCGTTGTGGACGGACTGGCCCGACCGGCCGGCACGCATCGACGCGCTGCTGAACTGCCCACTGCAACACAAGCCGGGCACAAATTTTGAATACTCATGCGTCGGGTACCTCGTCGCGGGGCTGCTCGCGGAAAAAGTCACCGGGGTTCCGCTTGCGGATCTGGTCCGCAGCCGGATCTGCGAACCGCTCGGCCTGGCCGACACCGGCTACCTGCCGTCCCCGGAGCGGGTCGCCCGGACGGCCGCCACCGAGTACCAGCCTGCCACCGGCCAGGGCTCGGGCCGCGGGATGGTCCGGGGCGAGGTGCACGACGAGAACTCGTGGTCCCTGGGCGGAACCGGTGGCAACGCCGGAATCTTCGGCACCGCAAGGGATCTGGCCCGCTTCGGGGAGATGCTGCGCGGATTCGGTGCCGTGGACGGGGTGCGTATCCTGTCCGGGGACAGCGTCGAGCAGATGACCCGCGACCAGCTGCCCGCGTCGATCGATCCCGGGTACCGCCACGGGCTCGGGGTGCGCATCGGCGACCGGAACTTCATGGGGGTCCTCGCGGCGAGCGGGGCGTTCGGCCACACCGGTTTCACCGGAACATCGTTGGTGGTCAGCAGACAGGAGGAGCTTGTGGTGGTGCTGTTGACGAATCGGGTTCATCCGAGCCGCGACTGGTCGGACATCATGCACGTGCGGCGGGGATTGGCCGAGCTGTCGTTGCTGGTACCCCCGAATGGATGACATCCTGGTGCGCATCCGGGGCGCGATGCCCGCCCTGCGCCCGGCCGAACAACGCGTCGCCGGGGTGATGCTTGCCGATCCGGCCGCGGCCGCCGCGCTGTCGATCAGCGCGCTGGCACGCCAGTGCACGACGTCGGAGACGACGGTCATGCGGCTGTGCCGATCCCTTGGCCTGGAACGGTTTCCGGATCTGCGCCTGGCGCTGGCCCGAGCCGCCAGCCGGGAGGAGGCTCGATTCGGTGCGGTGCAGGTCAACGGCGACATCAGCCCGACCGACAGCCTCGCCGACGTGGTCCGCAAAATCGGCTTCAGCGACGCCCGCGCCATCGAGGACACGACGTCTACATTGGACATCGAGGCGCTGGGCCTGGCCGCCACCGCGCTGAACCGGGCCCGGCGCATCGACATCTACGGCATCGGTGCCAGCGGCTTCGTCTGCCTTGACCTGCACCAGAAACTGCACCGCGTCGGCATGTTCGCCTCGGCATGGTCGGACCCGCACGCGGCCCTGACCTCGGCCGCGCTGCTCACCGAAAACGATGTGGCGCTTGGCATCTCGCACACCGGTACCACCATCGACACGGTCCAGCCGCTCCGGCTCGCCGCCGCCCGCGGCGCGACCACCATCGCCATCACGAACTTCGTCTCCTCCCCCATCGCCGAATGCGCCAACCTGGTGCTCGCCACCGCCGTGCGCGAGACCACGTTCCGCTCCGGCGCCACCGCGAGCCGGATCGCCCAGCTCGCCGTCGTCGACTGCCTGTTCGTCGCCGTGGCGCAGCAGTCCTACGACCGCACCATGCGGGCACTCGAAAACACCTATGCGGCGGTGCAGGATCGGCGGTACCCGAGCCGGTAGCCAGCTAAGATCACTACATGACCGGCTACGACGCGGCCGCCTGGAGCGACTTCGCCGTGGCCGTGGCGGGCGCCGGCGCCGCCCTCAGCGGCCTGCTGTTCGTCGCGGTGTCGATCAACATCCAGCGCATCCTGTCATTCGCCCACCTGCCCGGCCGCGCCGCACAGACATTGATTATGCTCGTGCTTCCCCTGATCGTGTCGGTGCTGCTGCTCATCCCGGACCAGCCGGGCACCGCGCTCTCCGCGGAACTCATCGCCGCGGGCGCGTTCGGCGGGGCGGCGCTGGCCTGGCTGAACCGGCCCGCCACCAGGGCCGAACAGGAAAAGCGCGCAAGCTGGTTCCTGAGCCGCTTCCTGCCGTCAGCGACCATCGCCATCCTGCTCATCGTCGCGGGCGTCACCCTTGCCGCCGGGGCCGGCGGCGGCATCTACTGGATAGCCCCGATGGTGATCCTCGGGTTCGCCGCCGGGCTCGGCAACGCCTGGGTCCTGCTGGTCGAGATCCTGCGCTGACCGTCCGCTGGATCCGTATCGCTACCATCGGCGCGACCGTGCGGATGTCGGCGATAGAGGCGGCGAGGATGACGACGACATTGCAGGAGCAACGCGAGACGTTTTCCCGCGGGCGCCGCCTGGTCCGCCTGTCCGGCTGGATGCTTGGTGTCAACGCGTTCGTCATGCTCTCCGGCCTCGCAACAATTCCGATCGGTCTGCGGCGAGCGTGGCTCGACAACGACGATGCGACACCGGCAGTGATCGGCGCCATCGCGATTTTCATCGGCATGATCGCGTTCTTCTGGTTTACCTTCGCCGGGCGGCGCATGATCAGGCGCTCGGTCCACGACGTCGTGGCCGCGGGTCCCCTCCACGAGGTACCCGGAACCCTCCGGATCGGCCCGGCCGGTCCGTGGCTTCAGGCGTCGGGCGTCGGGGCGTTCCTCGGGTTTGCCTGCCCTGGACATCCGTCAACGAGCTGACAGCCAAGGTGTCCGAGGTCTGGATCGGCATCGACGGCCCGCTCTCGCCCACCGGCCGGCTCCCGGCGGTGTGGGTCCGCCGAGCCATACACCGCGTGCAATGCGAGGGCGGTGTGGAGCTGACGACGTACCGGCAAGCCGAGGTGGTGTGGGTCGGTATGACTCACCTATTGGGCGGTCATGAGCAGCGCTTCGGCGACCGCCTGGCTGATGCTCATGCCGGTCCCGGTGGTCCACTCGGAGCGGAACGCAATGATGCCCAGGCGCCGCCTGACCCCGTCGAGGACCATGTCGTGTGAAGGCTTGTCCCGCATGGGCGGCGACGTGCCGATGGCGCGGCGCAGGCTGCTCGCCGCGCCGAAGAGCCGGGCGGCGATCAGTTCGCGGCCGGTCATGGCGGCCACCGAAGCCAGACCGTGGATGCACTCGATGGTCAGGGCGCTGTCGCCGAGCTTGCGGGCGAAGGTCAGCCCTTCCTGGAAATGTGGCGCCGCCTGTTGCGGTTCTTGCAGGGCGACCGCGACGACGCCGAGGTTGTGCAGCTCGACCGCCGTGAGCCAGCCATCCCCGAGCGTGCGGGCAAGTTCCAGCGCCTCTTCGTGCAGCTGCCTGGCCCGGTGGTGGTCGCCACGGGTGTAGGCGACCTCGGCGAGGTTGCACAGCAGAAAGCTCGACAGCCGCGGCTCGGTGGTCAGCTCGCGCGCCTGCTCGAACAGGTTCGCGGCGGACTCCACGTCGCCCAGCTCCAGGTGCTGCGCCCCGATGTTGTTGAGCGAGAACGCCATCCCGGCCCGGTCGCCGGCTCGCCGGTACAGCCGCAGAGCTTCGCGGTGCCAGCGCAGCGCCGCATCGAAGTCGTCCTGGCGGAAGGCGAGGGTACCCACACCCGAGCACACCCGGGCATGCAGGTGCTCGTCCGCCTCCGCGGCGACCGCCAGCACGTCCTCAAGCCACCGCCGGCCCTCGGTGAAACGCGACGTCATCTCCCAGTAGTGCCACAGCGCCCCCGCGGTGCGCAGCGCGACCACGGTCGTCCCCGTGGTCAGGCCCCACCGCAGAGCGGTTCGCAGGTTGTCCTCGTCGCGCTCCAGCCGGCGCAGCACGGTGATCTGCTCACCGGTCTCGAGCAGGTGAGCGGATGCCTCGGCAAGTTCGCAGTAGTACTCGGCGTGCCGCCGGTGGATCTCGTCGCAGGCCGGGTCGGCGGCCAGCAGCTCGTCTGCGTACTCCCGGATCGTTGGCAGGACACTGAACCAGACCCGGTCATCGAGGTCGGGGTCGCGCGTCACGAGGCTGTGTCCCAGCAGCGACTCCAAGGCGGGCAACGGATCCGGCATCTCCACCGCGCAGACGGCCTCCACCGCCTCCACGGTGAACGTTCCGGCGAAGACCGCGAGGCGGGGGAACAGCGCCTGCGCCTGCGGCTCAAGCAGATCGAAACTCCACGCGATGGCGTCGCGCAGCGTGCGGTGCCGCTTGGGCAGGTCGACCGGCCCGTTGTCGAGCAGTTTCAGCCGCCGCGCCAGGCGGCTGAGCATCAACGGCAGCGACAGCACCCCGACCCGGGCGGCGGCGAGCTCGATCGCCAGCGGCAGCCGGTCGAGCCGGTCGCAGATGGCGGCCACGGTCGACTCGCTCAACTCGCCCTTTTCATTTGACTCGCTCGGATCGCTTGAGCCGCCCCGGTCGGTGTCGTGCGCGGGCTGGACCGCGGCGGCCCGCTGTTCGAAGAGCCGCACGGCGTCGGGCAGCGGCAGCGGCGCCACCGGATAGCGGTGCTCCGCGTGCAGCCGGAGGGCGGCCCGGCTGGTGACAAGCACGTGTACCCCCTCGCCGCCGGTGAGGAGATCGGCCACGACCGGCGCGCTCTCAAGCAGATGCTCGAAGTTGTCGAGGACTATGAGCACCCGGCCGTCGCGCAGCCGCGCTTTGACCGCCTCGGCAAGCGGTTGCCCGGACGTCTCCCGCATCCCCAGCGTCTGGGCGATGACCGGCAGGACCAGCGCGGGATCCGTTATGGACGCCAGCTGGACGAAGTAGACCCCGTCGGGGAAGTCACCGGCGATCTCCCCGGCGACCTGTATCGCCAGCCGAGTCTTGCCCACCCCACCCGGCCCGTACAGCGTCACCAGCCGGATCCCGTTGCGGCGCAGCATCCCCACCACCGCACTCATCTCACGCAACCGGCCGAGCAGGGGCGTTGCGGGTACGGGCAGGTTTCCGCGGGTACCGGTCCGGCCGCCGGAGAGGCGATCCACCACCGTCAACGCCGCGTCCTGGCGCAGCACCGCGCCTTCGAGACGCTGGAAGTCCAGGCTCGGGTCGATGCCGTGCTCGTCGGCGAGGGCGGCGCGCCACGCTCGGCACACCGCCAGCGCCTCGGCCTGCCGGCCCGCCCGGTACAGGGCAAGGACGAGCTGGCCGCGCAGGCGCTCGCGGATGGGATGCTCGGCGACGAGCAGCTCCAGCTCGCCGATGACCGCCGAGTGCGCGCCCAGTGCCAGCTCAAGCTCGATCCGGTCCTCCAGCGCGCCAAGGCGCAGCTCGGAGAGCGCATCCACCTCCGGCGGAGGTGCCGGGCCGTCGGCGAGGGCCGGCAGCGGCGCGCCGCGCCACAGGCGCAACGCCTCGGTGAGCTTTCCCGCTGCCGCCGACGGGTTACCCGCCGCCTCGGCCCGGCCCTCGTCCACCAGACGGTGGAACCGGTGCAGGTCAAGCTCATCGGGGTGTACGCGCAGCAGGTATCCGGTGGCCCGGGAGAGCAGGCGGGACGGCGGCGTGCTGCGTGGGCGGCCGGGCTCGAGCTGCCGGCGCAGGTTGGCGATGTAGACATGCAGGTTGGTGCGGTGTTCGGCGGTACCCGCGCCCCACACCGCCTGCATCAGCGAACCGGCGGAGACGACGGCGTTGGCGTTCAGCAGCAACATCTCGAGAACGATCTGTTGCTTGGCCCCGCCCACGGCAAGACGGCGATCGCCGTCGAAGACCTCCAATGGGCCGAGCACTCCGAATTCCATGCAGACTCCTGTCGTCACACCGGAGACAACAATAGGGTACGAATCGACGGCAATCATTTAAGAATTTTTGAAGGACATTCCCGCATAGTGGCTTCCAAAGCGGTGGCAAGGGGGTGGGGTGCCATGAAGGGCGCGGGATCCTCCGGGTTCGGCAGCGGACCCGGACGGCACCGGGTACCTGCACCGGTGTTTCTGCCGGGCGACATCCTGTGGAGCCTCGTCGCGATGGTCGTCTGGGTCATGCTCAGCGTCCTCGCGGTGAATCCCCGGTGGGCCGCCGTCTTCTCCCAGCGGTTGCGCGGCCTCGAGGCCCGGATCACCGGCAACGAGCGCGGCTCGGACGTCCTGGCGGGCAAGAAGTCCGGCCGGGCGGGTGCACTGACCCTGACGGTCGACCAGGTCCTGCTCACGCCGCACTTCACCCGGATCGTGGTGACGGTGTCAAACAACGGGCTCGCCCCGGTCGAGCTGCCGGGTGCGGGGCGCTGGAGGCTTCTGACGCACACCGGCACGGTGCTTCAAGGCTCGGCATTCCGGAGCCTGTGGCCGGATGCCGTGCCGCCGCACTGGTCCAGCGCCGGCATCGTCACCTTCGGCAGGCTGCCCGAGGGGACAGGTCACATCAGCCTCGGCCTCGGCGGCGTCGCCGACGCCGGCGCCGGTGCCCTCACCCTGGCGGACATCCCGTTACGGCCGGCATGAGCCGTCATCGCGGCCGGCAATACCTGGATGCCCCACTACATGAGGAGTCCCATGCGCATGCGGGGCCGGTCGAACCCGTTCGCCTTCTTCATCCTGTTCGCCGGTGGCGTCGCGGACGGAAAGGACGCGCTCACGGAGGGGGTGTGGCGTCCCGCTCCTGTTCCGCGGTCTCATATGCGACACCGACGTTGCGTCGCGAGCGGATGGTGTCGGGGTGGTCGGGGCCGAGTATCCGTTCGCGGTCGGCAAGGCTGCGCTCGAAAAGGGTGATGGCGTCGTGGTGGTGGCCGGCCCGCAGGTAGGCGGTGGCCAGACTGTTGCGTGCTTCGATGGTGTCGGGGTGCTCGGGCCCGAATGTCCGCTCAAACCCGGTGCTGGCCCGCTCGAGTAGTGCCATCGCCTCCTGGTCACGGCCCAGCTTCCCGTACCCGATGCCGAGGTTGTGCCGCATGGGAAGGGTGTGCCGGTCGTCGGGTCCGAACAGCCGCTCGCGGTCGGCGAGGTTGCGCTCGTCGAGGGCGAGGGCCTCCTCATGGCGTCCTGCCTCCGAATAGCACAGCGAGAGGACGTTGCGGGCGGTAAGGGTATTGAAGTGCTCCGGGCCGTTCACCCGTTCGTTGCCGGCGACGTTGCGTTCCGCCAAGGCCACGGCCTCCTCCAGGCGCCCTACTCGCCTCAGCGTGTCGGCGAGATGGTGTCGTGCGGTGAGGGTGTAGCGATGGTCGGACCCAAGCACCCGTTCGTGGTCGGCCAGATTTCGTTCGCAAATCGCCGACGCCTCCCGATAGCGGCCCGCTCTCGCATAGAAGTATCCAAGCTCTCTGCGCAGATAGAGCGTGTCCGGGTGATCCGCGCCAAGTGCCTGCTCGTGCTCGGCGACAACGCCTTCCTGCAGTTCGATGGAGCGAGCGGAGTCACCCACCTCGGCCAGGACGCTTGCGGCCCAGGCGCACCCGTTGTTCAGCGCCTTACTGAATCGGGCTGAATGGGATCGCACCGAGCCGATGTGGGCGACCAGATGTTCGACCTCGGCGCGGCGGCGGGCTGCCTGCCAGATTGGCACCGTTTCGCCGATCGCTTCGAGCATCTTCGCGGCGGCGGCGACCGCGGTGTCGAGTGTCTCCCCCGGCGGTGAGGCGGCGTAGTGGCGGACGACCTTGGCGGTAAGGCGGTGTACCGCGATCAGTACTGGATCGCCCGCCGAGGACTCGCCTCCGGGGTTGGCCTGCAGGATCAGGGAGCCGTTGGCCAGGACGCCCAGCGCGCGTTCCACCCCGGCCTGGTCCATCCCCAGCGCGGCCGCAGCACCCGGTTGGGCAAGCAGTGCCCGGCCGATTCCCTCCGGGGCAAGCAACGACAGTACGTTCAGCAACCTTCGGGCGTTGCCGCTCGGGTCGTCCCGGTCCAGTGCGTCCATGGACAGCCGGGTTGCGGCCAGCACGCCACGGTGCTGTGCTCCGGCAAAGCGCTGCAATACATCGTCGATATTGACTCTTGACAGCCGGTCCGCGTACTGGCGGTACGAGAGCTGGTTCAGCCTGAGGTAAGCCGCGGCCTGCGCCAGACCCAACGGAAGCCATCCCAGCAGTTTGCCCAGCCGGGCAGCTGCCGCAGTGTCGGGCTGGCCGGTGGCGACGGCCAGAAAGGCGCGGCCTTGCGCCGGCGTGAACATGCCGATGTCGACCGTCGTCACGCCGGCCATGGTGATGACCTCGCGGCGGTTGGTGGTGATCAGCACCTTGCCGTTGTCCGGCAGGAAGGCCACGATGTCGTCCGGGTCCTCAACATTGTCGAGGACCAGCAGCCACCGGTGCGGTGACGCGTCGAGCTTCTCGACGACCGCGGCGGCGACCTGCTCGGCCGGCAGGTCGTCTCGGGTGCGCAGGCCGAGCAGGTCGCCAAGCGCCGCCAGATCGGGGACCGGGCCGGACTCGGCGTTTATCCAGGCGACAAGTTCATAACCCTGCTTGATGCACTTGCGGGTATAGGCCGCCGCTAGCTGGGACTTGCCGGCTCCCCGAGCGCCCGGCAAGGCGACCAGCGCGGCCTTTCCCTTGGCGCCCAATGCGTTCTCCAATGCCTCCTGCTCCACCGGGCGGCGTTGAAACCACTTGGCCTCCTTCGGGATGGACCCGAAGACGATGCGCTCGCCGCGCGGGTTCCGCGGACGGATCAACCACGGAGCGCCGAAAACCAGGCCGGCCAAGGCAAAGGCGATCTCGACCGGATCGCGGTCGTCCAGGAAGGTCAGCACCGAGGGGATCAGCGGCCAGGCGGCGAAGGTGGGGCCGGCCCAAGCCACGACGCGGTCGATCATGCCGGGTCCGAGATAGAACCCGGCGACGAACACCACCAATGCCGCGGCGAGAGCAGCCGCCAGCCGGCGTGTCAACACGGCTAACAGTGTGGCACCCGATTGGACACCCGCGCATCGATCGCCCCGGGCCGGGGCTTTTCAGCCTCGACCCGGGTCACGGAATGGCTTGGCTCGTCTGTCGTGTTAGGAGAATTCGAAGTACCAGCTCTGGTTGGCGCCGCCGGCGCAGTCCCAGACCTGCACCTTGGTGCCGCCCGAGCCGATTGTGCCCAGGTCCGCGTCGAGGCACCGGCCGCTGGACCGGCTGACGATCGTGACACCGTTCCAGAGCCACCGCTGGCTCAGCGAGCCGTTGCACGGTTTGAGGGGCACGCCTGTGCCGTTGGTACCGGCACCGGCGTCGAGGCATCCGGTTGGGGACTGGCCGACGATGGTACCCAGCCGGGTCAGGGTCCACTGCTGGTATATGGACGTGCTGCACGTCCACAGCTGGGAGAAGGCCGGAACACCGGAGTCGAGGCAGCGTGGGCTGGCTCCGTTGTAGACGTGGCCGTGTGGCGGGACGGGGATCTCCGGCGGGATCGCGGCCCGGGCCGGAGCCGTGGCGATGGCGAGCACGGTGATGGCAGCGATGCCTATTGCCGTGACGAAGGATTTGGCTCTATTCATTGATCCTCCTAACGGTGGCTGTGCCCGCATCCTCACCCGCTTGACAGAGGTTGTCAATAAATTTGACAACCTCCGGTCAGTGTCTCTCAGGGACGTCCAATGTGATCGCAGCAGGGTGGGAAACCTCCGCCCGCGCCGCCGTCCCCGGCGACGGCGGCGTTTGTGGCGCTCAGGCCCAGGGCGAACCCGATGACCGCGCAGGCCAGTACGACTAACGTCATCACACCGTTTCGCACGTTCACGTTTACTCCTTCGTCATTGGTAGGCTCCTCCTTGGAGTAAAGAAGGAGTCAACACGATGGGTCAAGTCAGTCAACCGGCTGTAAACTTCCCCCAAAGGTTGCGCGCGATGCGGATCGCCCGTGGCATAACCCAGCGCGACCTGGCCGGCAGCGAGCTGTCGGTCAGCTACGTGTCGCTGCTGGAATCCGGCCGCCGCAACCCGACCCCCGAGGTCGTGCGCACCCTCGCCGCCAGGCTGGCCTGTACCCCGGAGGAACTGCTCGGCATCGTCGACAGCGGCAACACCCGCCCGCCGGAACTGACAGTCCGCTTCGGCGAGCTGGCCCTCGAGGCGGGCGAGGCCGAACAGGCCCGCACCCATTTCGAGACCGCGCTGGCGATCCCGCACCTAAGCCCGATCCTGCGCACCGCCGCCGACCTCGGCCTTGCCCGCGCGCTGGAGGCACAGGGCCGCCTCGACGAGGCGGCGAAGGCCTACGAGGCACTGGTCCAGGAAGCCATGCGCACCACCGGGATCACTGCCTCCCTCGGCGTCATGGTCAGCTGGTGCCGCTGCCTGCGTGAGCTCGGCGAGCTCGACCGCGTCGTCGAGATCGGCGCCGGTACCCTGCAACAGCTCGACCGCCTAAACGCCTGGGAGTCCGAGGCCGCTATCCAGCTGCTGGTCACCATCGCCTCGGCACACGTCGAGTTCGGCGACTACGCGCAGGCCGAACGGCTGCTGCAGGAAGGACTCGAACGAGCCGACCGCATGCACTCGCCGCGAGCCCGCGCCTCGGTGCTCTGGAACGCGAGCGAGGTCGCCAGCGAATTCGGAAAGCATTGGCAGGCCTTGGAACTGGCGGAGGAGGCGCTGTCCTACTTCCGGCACGGCAGTGACCGGCGCAGCGCGCTGCGCCTGCTGGCCGCCTACGGATACCTGTTGCTGCACCAGGATCCGCCCCGCCCCGCCGAGGCGCGCCGCGCGCTGGAGGAGGCCCTGGCCGGCCTCACCATCGGCTTCGACCGCGGCTATGTGCTGACCGAGCTGTCGCGGGCGCACCTGCTGGAGGGCGACCATGACGCCGCCGTCGACATGGCCGAGCAATCCCTGCGCGAGCTTGGCCCGATGGCCGCGCTTGAACGCGCCCGCGCCCACACCGCCTTGGGTGCGGCGCTGGCCGCCAAGGGCGATCGTGCCTCCGCCACACAGATCTTCGCCGACGCCGCAACCGCTCTCGGCCAGCTCAAGGCCACGCGCCAGGCCGCCCGCGCCTGGGCCGAACTCGGCGACCTGCTCGCCGACTTCGGCGATCACCAGGGTGCCGTGGTGGCGCTCAGGCACGCCACCGCCGCCCTGCACATCGGCCCCTCGCGGCGATAGCTCGCACACTCCTCACTGGCCGGGCGAAAATTCTTGCCAACATCTATCGATAGAGCGACAATCATTTGCACTGCGCGCCCCCGACCCCCACCCGCCCCCGGGAGAAACCATGCGACGACCGGCCGTTGCCCTGCTTCTGCCTGCCCTGCTCGCCTTCACCGCCGCCGCGACCGGAGATGCCGCGTCCGGTGTGGGCACGCTCGCGATCCCGTGGAGCACCATAGTGGACAACAGCACCGCCGGCCGGTTCACGGCGAGCGCCGGCTGGGGCACGTCGACCTATTCGAGCCAAAGGTATGGGGCCGACTACCGCTACGCCAATCCAAACACCACCGCGAGCGACGTCGCCTGGTACAAGGTCGCCATCCCGGAGTCGGGCAGCTACACGGTCTCGGTCTGGTACGCGGCGAACGCCGGCTACAACGACTCCACGCCCTACATCGTTGCCACCACGGCCGGCAACCAGACGATCCGGGTCAACCAGCGCGCCAACGGCGGTCGATGGGTGTCGCTCGGCCAGTTCAACCTCGCCGCGGGCGACGCCAACGTGGTCGGGGTCAGCCGGTGGACCAGTGGCACCGGCTATGTCATCGCCGACGCGATCCAGGTCGCCCAGGTGCCCACCACCGACGATCCGGTCCTGGTCGGCGCGGGCGACATCGCCAACTCCGGCTCCGCCGACAGCGCCACCGCCAACCTGCTCGACGGCATCCCCGGCACCATCTTCACGGCCGGCGACAACGCCTACCCCGACGGCTCGGCGTCCAATTTCACCACCTACTACGAGCCGACCTGGGGCCGGCACAAGGCGCGGACCCGACCCTCGCCGGGAAACCATGACTACGTCACGGCCGGAGCAAGCGCCTACTACAACTACTTCGGGGTCAACGCCGGCCCGTCGGGCCGCGGCTACTACTCCTACGATCTGGGCAACTGGCACATCGTCTCGCTGAACTCCGAGGTGAGCATGGCCACCGGTTCGGCGCAGGAGCAGTGGCTTCGCCAGGACCTCGCCGCCAGCACCAAACCGTGCACGCTCGCCTACTGGCACCGGCCTCGGTTCACCTCCGGATCGTTGCACGCGCCGAGCACCGCGACCGGGCCGCTGGTCCAGGCCCTGTACGAGTTCAACGCCGAGGTGATCGTCACCGGGCACAACCACCACTACGAGCGGTTCGCGCCGATGAACCCGGGCGGGACCCTGGACAACACGCGCGGCATCCGCCACTTCGTCGCGGGCATGGCCGGCGCCGGCTTCTACACGTTCGGCACGATCCAGCCGAACAGCCAGGCGCGCAACAACGACACCAACGGCGTCCTGAAGTTCACCCTGCACTCCGACGGGTACACCTGGCAGTTCGTCCCTGTCGCCGGCAAGACGTACACCGACAGCGGCACGACCGCCTGCCACTAGATGTATCTGTCCACGGTCGACCGGCCGCGGCAGCGCCTCAAGGGTGCTGTCGCGGCCAACGTTCTGGCGCTGGGCACGGTCAGCCTGATCACCGACGTGTCCTCGGAGATGGTCACGGCGATCCTGCCCGTCTACCTCGTCGTCGGGTTGCAGCTGAGCCCGGCCGCCTACGGCGTGATCGACGGCGTCTACACCGGCTCGACCGTCCTATTGCGACTCGCCGGAGGCTATGCCGCCGACCGGATCCGGCGCCGCAAGGCCGTCGCGGCCGCCGGGTACGGGCTGTCCGCCGCCGCCAAGCTCGGCCTGATCGCCGCGGCCGGCTCCACGACCGGGATCGGTGTGGCGATCGCCGTCGACCGCGCGGGCAAGGGTTTGCGGACCGCGCCCCGCGATGCGCTGATCACCCTGTCGACGCCGCCGCACCGCCTCGGCCGGGCGTTCGGGGTGCACCGGATGATGGACAGCATCGGCGCCTTCGCCGGCCCGCTCGTGGCCCTCGCCGTGCTCAGCGTCGCGGGAAGCAGGAGCTACGACGCCGTCTTCGTCACCAGCTTCTGCGTCGCCGCGTTCGGGTTGGTGGTGCTGCTGCTATTCGTGCGCGACCATGCCAACCGGCTGGCGCCACGATCCGAGCCGGTGTCGCCGCGGATCGCCGCCGGCCTGCTGCGCGAGCCCGCGGTCCGGCGGCTGACCGGGGTCGCCTGCCTGCTGGGGCTGGCCACCATCGGCGACGGGTTCGTCTACCTTCTGCTGCAACGCAAGGCGGGCCTGAGCCTGGGCTGGTTCCCATTGCTCGCCGTCGGCACGAGCCTCGCCTACCTGTTGCTGGCGTTGCCGATCGGGAGACTGTCCGACCGCATCGGCCGCCACCGGGTCCTTCTTATCGGCTTTCTTGCGCTCATCATTGGGTACGGCGTACTGCTCGCCCCGATCCCGAGCACGGTCCTCATCGTCGTGGTGCCGTTGAGCCTGGGCCTGTTCTACGCCGCCACGGACGGTGTGCTCATGGCGCTGGCCGGTCCGGTGCTTCCGGCCCGGTTGCGCACAACCGGGTTGGCGTTGCTGCAGACCGGGCAGGCGGTGGCCTACCTCGGTTCGTCTGTCCTGTTCGGACTCGCGTGGCAGTCGTGGGGTGCCGGGGACGCGGTCGCCATCGCCGTCGCCGGCACGCTCGCCGCCGGGCTCGCGGCGGCGTTCCTGCTGCGGCGCGGCGTTCCAGGCCCGGAGGTGGTCTCGTGAGGCAACTGACCGCACGCGACCGCGTTGTGCTCGCGGCCTGCGCCGCAGCCGTGCTGGCCGCCACGGCCACCGGATACATCCTGCACGCGCGCCAGAAAGCCGCTCCGGCAACGGGTTTCACCGAGTCCGGCACCGCGCTCGCCGCCGGCCCGGCGATGCAGGCGCTCAGCAACGGCGTGCTGTCCACCGTCTCGCTCCGCGATCCCGCCGGGCCACGCGTCCTCACCTCCTTGAATTGCGATCGCGCCCACGCCGCCGCGGACACGGTGGCCTGCCTGACTCCGGTCGACGCGCTTCGGGGTACCCACCTGATGGTTTTGAATTCAAAACTGCTGCCGAAGCACGACGTCCCGCTGACCGGGTTCCCCAACCGGCTGCGCGTCTCGGCCACCGGCCGGATGGTGGCCTGGACGCTGTTCATCGACGGCCACTCCTACAACACCGCCGGATTCTCCACCCAGACAGGCATTCTCGACACCCGGACCGGCTCGGCGGTGCAGTCCCTGGAGGAGTTCGCCGCCTTCGTCGACGGGCAACCGCACCGGGCCGCCGACATCAACCTCTGGGGAGTCACCTTCACCGACGACGACAACCGCTTCTACGCCACCATGTCCACCGGTGGCCGTCGCTACCTCGTCGCCGGTGACTTCGCCGCCAAGACCCTGCGCGCCATCGCGGAGAACGTCGAGTGCCCGTCGCTGTCCCCGGACGGCCGGCGGATCGCCTTCAAGGCGGCGGTCGGCGGTGACCCGGCCAACGGCTGGCGGCTGTCCGTCCTCGACCTGACCACCATGAAGGTCACGCCGACCGCCGAGAGCCGCAGCGTCGACGACCAGCCATTGTGGACGGACGGCGACACCGTCGCCTATGCCCTGCAACGCAGCGACGGCATCAACGAGATCTGGACCGCGCGCGCCGACGGCACCGGCCGGCCCGGCCTGCTCGTCTCCGGAGCCAACTCCCCCGCCCTGCTGAGCGCTGGCGACAGGTGAGGCAAGCGTTTAGCATCCCTCGAAACACCTCTCAGAGACAAGGGCGGCGGAACCAACGCGTTCCTGCGGTTCCCGGCCGGGTCGTGCGCGACGGCGCCCTGCCCGCAGGCGATGGTGACGCCGCTGGCGTCGGCGAACCTCGTCGCCAACGGCTCCGGGACCGGCACGTTCACCTTCGGGACGCACCTCCGGCTCACCGAGGCACCGTCGCCGACCGCTGGCATGAACGTCTTCCAGCGCGGGTTCGCCGTCGCCGGCAGCAGCCAGTGGAAGCTTCAGGCGGACTTCGGCGTGCCTTCGTGCCGATGGTCCGACGGCGTCAACTCCCTGCTGCTGCCCGGCAGCGGCGGCCAGACCGACCAGTTCCACGGCGACCTCGACGAGATCTTCTTCCACCGCGACTGACCTCGCCCCGCCCCCGCCGTCATCGCAGGATATGGGCCTGCCCGTTGACGTTGATACGTTTCAGCCCTAGGGTGCCTTCACCGGTTCGAAATGCGGCGGAAACGTGCGCGACACAGGGAGGCGCAGGCGATGGCGGGTATCAACGCGGCCCGGGGCCACAGGGCGCCGGCCTGGACCGGCCACGTCCAGACGGCGGTCGCCGGGATTGCCTGGTGCGCATGGCTTAACGCGATGTGGCTGGGGTTCACCGCGCTCGGCGGCGTCGGGTTAGGAGCCGGGCCCGCGACGGTCGCGGCGTGCGTCGTCGCGCGGCGCCGCATGCGGGGTGAATCGATTCATTTCCGGGACTTCGCTGCCGTGTGGCGGCGGGAGTTCCTCCGCGGTTCGGTCGTGGTCCTCCCGGTCGTGGCCGTGGTCATGCTGCTGTACACCAACTACCTCTACTTCTCCGCCCTCGGGCCCGGCGCCACCGGGCCTCGGCTGGTGACGCTGGCGGCGCTCGTGCTCGCGCTCGGCGCCGGATCCTACGTGGCACCGATGTACGCACATTACGATCTTCCACTGCGCCGGTACCTGCCCCGGGCGATGCGCTTCGCCCTGGGCCGCCCGGCGTCCACCTTCATCCTCCTATTTGTCTTCGCCTCGTTCGCCTTCGTCACCGCGGTGATGCCGGTGCTGCTGGCGGTAATCGCCATCGGCGGCTGGTGGCAGGCGAGCACCTGGTTGTGCGTGCGCTTCTTCCAGGAGAACGAGGACCGGCTGGCCGCCTCCACCGAACCGGAGCGGACCATGACCCAGCCGGCCCTGCCTGCCGAACCGCTACGGCTCCGCTGACTTTCGCGATTGAAAGCGAGAAGGGATCGGTACCCCCGAATGAAACCTTATAAGAGATTCACGGCCGTCGCCGGAGCACTGGCGATGGCATTGCCGCTTGCCCTGGTAAGCTGCGGCTCCGACGAGACGCCGGCCGACCCGGCCGACCTCGGCACGCTCACCCTGATGATCCCGTTGCTCAGCGGCGACGCCGCCGCGCCGGCCGTGGACAGCGACATGCACAAGGCGGTCGAGGCGCTGACCGGCAAGAAGCTGCAGATCACCTGGGTGCCCAACTCCAACTACGGCGACCGGATGAACGTCACGCTGGCCTCCGACGACCTGCCCGAGGTCATGGTGGTCCAGGGCAAGCTGCCGGCGTTCGTGCAGTCCGCCGAGGCGGGAGCGTTCTGGAACCTCACCGGAAAGCTTGACGCCTACCCGAACCTGAAGACCGAGAACAAGCAGATCGAACTCAACTCGTCCATCAACGGCCAGGTTTACGGGGTTTACCGCAGGCGCGACCCGATGCGCGCCGCCGTCATCGTCCGCAAGGACTGGCTGGCCAAGCTCGGCCTCAAGATGCCCCAGACCGTGGACGACCTGTACAACGTCGCCAAGGCGTTCACCGAGAACGACCCGGACGGCAACGGCAAGAAGGACACCTACGGCCTGATCGTCCCGAAGTGGCCCGGCGTCTACGCGACCGCCAGCCCGTACGACGTCATCGAGACCTGGTACGGCGCCCCCAACGGCTGGGGCGAGCGCAACGGCAAGCTCGTGCCCGGCTTCGACACCCCGGAATTCCTTGAGGCCAACCGGTTCGTGAAGAAGATGGTGACCGAAGGGCTGATCAACCCGGACTTCGCCACATTGGACAGTGCAAAGTGGGACCAGCAGTTCTTCACCGGCAAGGGCGGCATCATCGTCGACGTCAGCTCGCGCGCGGGCGTGCTGACCCGGCTGTTCAAGGAGAAGGATGCCGCCACCTATGCCAACTTCGTCGACCTGACCGGCAACCTGACCGGCCCGAGCGGCAAGAAGAACTCCTACCCGACCGTGGGCTTCAACGGTTTCCTGTCCATCTCCAAGCAGAGCGTGCCGACCGAGGCCGAACTCAAGGACGTGCTCACGGTGCTGGACAAGCTCAGTTCCAAGGAGGGGCAGATCCTGCTCAACAACGGCTTCGAGGGCAAGAACTTCACCGTGCAGGACGGCTACGCCCTCGGCAAGGACGCCACCGTCCCGGCGATCAAGACGATCACCAATGACGTCATGTCCTTCGCCCAGCTCGGCACGGCCTCCAACGGTTATGTGGCATACGTTTCCCTGCCCGCGGGCCAGTTCGAGCGGCAGCAGTACGAGCAGCGGGTGAAGTTCCACAAGGCCGATGAGGCGTCCGCGATACACAACCCGGCCCAGGCCATCGTCTCCAAGACACAGGTCGCCAAGGGCGCCCAGCTCGACCAGATCATCGCCGACGCCCGGATCAAGTTCCTCGCCGGGCAGATCAACGAGGCGGTCCTCAAGGCCGAGATCCAGCGCTGGTACACGCAGGGCGGCCAGGACATCGTCAACGAGATGAACGAGCAGTACGCGAAGATCAAGAAGTAGAGGGGATCGCTGTCGTGGGCAAGGCCCGGCTGAGTACTCGCCTGATTCGCTATCGGTGGCTGCTGGTGTTGCTGCTGCCGGGCCTTGCCTACTTTGTGGTCTTCAAGTACGCGCCGATGTACGGCGTGACCATCGCCTTCCAGGACTACCTTCCGTTTCTGGGGTTCGACGGAAGCCCTTGGGTGGGATTCAAGCACTTCGAGACCCTGTTCTCCAGCCCCGATTTTCCAAGGGTGCTGGGCAACACCCTGATCCTGGCGCTGCTCAACGCGGTCTTCGTCTTCCCCGCGCCGATCGTCGTGGCGTTGATGCTCAACGAGCTACGCGTGTCCATCCTCAAACGGGCGATCCAGTCGGCGATCTACATCCCGTACTTCCTGTCCTGGACGATCGTGGCGGCCCTGACCTACCTGCTGTTCGCGCTCGACACCGGCCCGATAACCGTGCTGATGAACGACCTGTTCGGCGAACGCTTCGACTTCCTGGCCGACCCGGACTGGTTCCGGCCGCTGGTCATCCTCCAGACGCTGTGGAAGGAGGTCGGCTGGGGCACCATCATCTATCTCGCCGCCCTGGCCGGGGTCGACTCGAACCTGTACGAGGCGGCGCGCATCGACGGTGCAAGCCGCTGGAAGCAGATGTGGCACGTGACGCTGCCGGGGATCCGTTCCACCATCATCGTCATGGCGATCCTGCAGGCCGGCAACCTGCTCGACTCCAAATTCGAGCAGATCTACCTGCTGACCAACTCGCTGAACCGTTCGGTGGCCGAGGTGTTCGACACCTACGTGTACTTCCTCGGGATCACGCAGGGTGCCTACAGCTACTCCACCGCCGTGGGCCTGTTCAAGGCGGTGGTGGGCGTAGCGCTCATCTATGGGGTGAACTGGCTGGCCCGCCGGTTCGGCCACTCCGGCCTGTTCTAGGGGAACGCGATGGCAGTCAACAGAAACACGCCGGCCGGCCGGGTCTTCGACGCGGTCAACACTTTGGTGCTCGTGGCCGTCGGGGTGGTGATGCTCCTGCCGTTCATCTATGTCACCGCGGGCTCGTTCGCCCGGGAGTCCGAGCTCGCCGAGCGCTCGTTCTTCCTGTGGCCGCGCGACGTCGTCACCGACACGTACGAATACATCTTCGCCACCAACACCTTCCTGCGCAGCCTGATCATCACCGTCCTGGTCACCGCCGTCGGCATGGTGATCCAGGTGCTGTTGACGTTCACGATGGCCTATCCCCTGGCCCGGCGGCACCTGCCCGGCCGCAACCTGCTGCTGGGCATGGTGGTCCTCACGCTGGTGTTCAGCGGCGGGCTGATCCCGACCTACCTGATCGTCCGTGAGCTGGGCATGCTCGACTCCTACTGGGCGCTCATCCTGCCGCTGGCGATCAATCCCTTCTTCCTGATCCTCGTGAAGAACTTCTTCCAGGAGCTGCCCGAGGAGCTGCAGGAGGCCGCGCAGATCGACGGCTGCACCGAGCTTGGCGTCTTCTGGCGGATCGTGCTGCCGCTGTCCAAGCCGATCCTGGCCACGATGGGGCTGTTCTATGCCGTGGCCATCTGGAACGACTTCATGTCCCCGCTGCTCTACATCGACGACTCCACCAAGTGGACGCTGCAGATGTTCGTGCGCCAGGTGACCGTCTCCTCCGACATGGCCAACACCGTGGGCCAGCTGGACCCGAACTACATTCCACCGGAACAGGGGCTGAAGTTTGCCGTGATCGTCATCGCCACCTTGCCCATTCTGCTGCTGTACCCGTTCCTGCAAAGGCACTTCGCCAAGGGCATCCTGCTCGGGTCGGTGAAAGGATGACGATCCTCACCTGGCTGACCGGCCCGCGCCGCACCGGTGTGACGTGGGGCGTGCCGTGGCCGCGCGGCGCGGTCGCGCCGGGCACGTCGTTCGCGCTGGGAAATGTGCCCCTGCAGAGCTGGGTCACCGCGACGTGGCCGGACGGGTCGGTGAAGTGGACGGCGCACGCCATCGGGCCGCAGCCGGATCCGGCGCAGTCGTATGAGCTTACGGTCGGGCAGAGCCCGGTCGATGCCGGTGTCCGCGTTGAACAGTCGGCGGGCGAGGTGACCGTAGACACCGGGGTCGTCACGTGGGTGGTGCCGCGCGCCGGGGATGCCGTTGTCCGGCAAGCGATACGGGACGGCCGCGAGATAGTGCGCGACGTGCGGCTGGTGAGTCTGTGGCAGGCCGAGCCCTCACCCGACGATGCCGGGACCGTGGCGCGCGAAGAGATGTGCGGGCGGGTCGCCTCGGTCACCGTGGAGCAGGACGGGCCGGTGCGGGCGGTGCTGCGCCTGGAGGGGCGGCACGAGGATCGTGGATGGCTGCCGTTCGTGGTGCGCCTGTACTTCTACGCCGGGGCCGAGGACGTGCGGATGGTCCACACGTTCGTCTGGGACGGCGATCCGGAGCGGGATTTCCTTGCCGGGCTGGGGCTGCGGGCCGAGGTGCCGATGCGCGACGAGCCACACGACCGGCACGTGCGCCTGGCCGGTCCGGCACCGGGCTTCCTCACCGAGGCGGTGCGCGGAATCACCGGCCTGCGGCGCGATCCCGGCGAGCGGTTCCGGCGGGCGCAGGTCGACGGGCGGCCGTGCGGCCCGGTGCAGGAGTGGAACGAGGCGGTCTCGCGCCGGGCACACCTCATTCCACAGTGGAGCGACTGGACGCTCGACCAGACCAGCGCCGACGGTTTCACGCTGCGCAAGCGGACCGGGCCCGGCCACGGCTGGGTCACGATCCCGTCCTCGACCCGGTCCGCCGGTTACGGCTATGTGGGCGGGGCCGGTGGCGGCCTGGGGTTCGGGCTGCGCGACTTCTGGCAGGGGCACCCGGCCCGGCTGGACATCCGCGGCGCCGCCACACCCGTCGCGACCGCCACGGTGTGGCTGTGGTCGCCGTCGGCTCCAGCGATGGACCTGCGCTTCTACCACGACGGGCTCGGCCAGGACAGCTACGCGGAGCAGCTGGAAGCGCTTGAGATCACGTATGAGGATTTTGAGCCTGGATTCGGTACCCCCTATGGCATTGCAAAAACGCATGAGCTGGTGCTGCGGGCCTATGCCGCGACGCCGACCGGAGGCGAACTCGCCGAGGACGCCGCGGCCCTGAACGACCCGCCGCTGCTTGTCTGCTCGCCGCAGCGGTTGCACGAGGCCGGGGTGTTCGGTGACTGGGCGCCCGCCGACCGCTCCACCCCGGCCCGCGCCGAGATCGAGGAGCGGCTCGACTTCCTCTTCGATTTCTATGTGGGGCAACGGGAACAGCGGTGCTGGTACGGCTTCTGGGACTACGGCGACGTGATGCACGCCTACGATCCCGACCGGCACCAGTGGCGCTACGACATCGGCGGTTACGCGTGGGACAACTCCGAGCTGTCCCCGGATCTGTGGCTGTGGCAGCAGTTCCTGCGCACCGGCCGGGCCGGCGTCTTCCGCTTCGCCGAGGCGATGACCCGCCACACCGGCGAGGTCGACGTCTATCACCTTGGCCGGTGGAAAGGGCTGGGCACGCGCCACAACGTGCAGCATTGGGGCTGTAGCGCCAAGCAGCTGCGCATCTCCAGCGCCATCTACCGGCGCCCGTACTACTATCTGACCGCCGACGAGCGCACCGGGGACCTGCTGCACGAGCTGGCCGGCGCGGAGCAGACGTTCCTCGCGATCGACCCCACCCGCAAGGTTCGCTCCGATGTGTACAGTCCGGATAGGAACGCCCTCGCGGTCGGGCTCGGCACGGACTGGGGTGCTCTTGCCGCCGCCTGGCTCACCGAGTGGGAACGCACCGGCGACGCGGCGGCTCGCTCGAAGTTGTTGGGGACCATGGCCGACATCGCCGCGCTGCCCCAAGGATTCCTCACCGGGGAAGCACTCCTGGACCTTGACACCGGGCGGTTCGACACCACGCGTGACCGGATCGCGGTGTCGCACCTTTCGGCGGTGTTCGGTCTCGTCGAGGTGTGCTCAGAACTCATTGCGCTGCAAGTGGTTCCCGAGTTCGAGCGGGCGTGGCTCCAATACTGCCGGCTCTACCTGGCCACGCCGCGGGAGCAGGAGGAGGCGGTGGGCCGGCCGCTGAGCGGCATCTCGCTCATCCAGGCACACAGCCGGCTGGCCGCCTACGCCGCGGCCCGCACCAGGGACGAGGGCCTTGCCCGGGTGGCGTGGCGCGCGTTCCGCCACGACATCGGCGACCAGATCAACTCCAATCCGCTGCAACGGCGCTCCCACTGGGAGACGGCGCGGGTGGCCGGGCCGACCGTGCTCGCGCCGGTCGACGAGGCGTCATATGTGTCCACAAACGACGCCTCGCAGTACGGGCTCGCCGCGATCCAGAATCTAGCCCTGTTGGGATGGCGGATAGACGATCTGTGACGTCGGGGCCGACCAGCCCTCGTCGAAATGGTGTTCAAGGATGCGCCAGAGGCGATTGCCACTTCCGGTGTTTCGCACCTCAAGCATCGGGCCCTCGGCCGAGGTGGCGTAGTTGAGAAACAGGCCGACGAACATGACGTCCTCGGCGATCTGGTAGATCGGGCCGAACGGCATGAAGCTGTAGAGCCGCACCTCCAGATCGACCACCGGAGGCTTCCCCCCGGCGGCCACCCGTCCGCGGTGGTGCTTGTCCACGGACTCCTTCATCCGGATCAGGCCCGCGATCGTCGTGCGCACCTCGTCGACGGCACTGACCACCTTGAGCCCGCGCAGCAGCACCCTGGCGGCCACGAGCCCGGCCTGCCCCTCCTCGTCCCTTGCCGGGTCGAGCAGGAGGATCCGCAGGTCGAACCGCTTCTCCCCGTGGAGCAGGTCCTGGAGCTTCATGATGAAGTCCTCTTCCGGGAACCAGGTCTGCTGGATGCGTACCACCGCATCGCTGGGCGCTCGCTCCATCGCGCGATGGATCCGGTGGTGGTTCCACCTGTCGTGAACGATGACCGCGCGCCGCCTGATCACGAACACGCTTGCCATGGTGACTATCAGTCCGGCGACGAACAGGATCGCGGAGGGAATGAGAAGTCTCGGCTGCAATGAGACGGCACCGGATCCGATCGAGAGCAGCGTGGCGCCAAGCGTGAATCTCGCCGCGTGGAACCGAATTCCAATTGGCAGCATTGCTCTATCGAACGGCACGGCGACGACTGTCGTCTATGGCCTTTAGGGCACTGTCTGAGGTGGATCAATCACGAGCAGTAGCCGATCAATCAGGGTGCGACCCCGATTGAACCATTGCCGTGCGGGCTGCGTGGGTCCAGTAGGTAGCACTGTGTCGTGTCATGGGGTTTCTGTCTCCTGTCGCTTGGGGACGTTTGTCCTGAGCCGTTGACCAAAGAAACGATCCTGGCTACTCGCGGGGGAGAAAGAGGCTTCTTATGCTGGAACGACTAAGACGCTCCGCAATCACCTGGTTTACCGTTGCCGCGACCGGGCTTTCCGTGGCGATCGCCGGTTCGCCGGCCGCCGCCCAGGGCCCGGCCATGCTCGACCCCGACCTGGCGGTCCGGACCGTGGCGACCGGATTGGTCAGCCCGACCACGATGGCGTTCATCGGCGCCGGCGACATGCTGGTGCTGGAGAAGACCACCGGCAAGGTGCAGCGGGTGATGGGCGGTGCGATCCACAGCACCGCGCTCGACCTGGCCGTCAACTCCGGCTCCGAGCGGGGCCTGCTCGGCATCGCCGTGCCCCGGGACTTCCCGCGGGATCCCTCGGTCTATCTCTACTGGACCGAGAGCACGACCGGCGTTGACACCAACGTTCTCAGCGCGACAACGCTCATGGGCAACCGGGTCGACCGGTTCGTCTGGAACGGCACGAGCCTCACCTTCGACCGGACCGTGGTGCGGATCCGCGCCCTGCAGGAGGACGCCGGTCAGCCCGCCCGGGGCAACCACGACGGCGGTGTGCTCGCGATCGGTCTCGACGGCAAGCTGTACGTCTACATCGGCGACCTCGGCCGCCGCGGCCACCTTCAGAACCTCACCTGCGGACCGACGGCAACGTGCCCCGGCCCGACCGTGGCCGACGACCAGTTCGGCGGGCCGCAGCCGGACAACGCCCATCTCAGCGGCGTAGTCCTGCGCCTGAACAACGACGGCACCGCACCCGCCGACAACCCGTTCTTCGACGCGGGTGCGGCAATGGGCGGCGAGGTCGGCGCCAACCTCCAGAAGATCTTCTCCTACGGTCACCGCAACGGTTTCGGCATCGCCGTGCACCCCGAATCCGGTGACCTGTGGATCCAGGAGAACGGCGACGACACCTTCAGTGAGATCAACCGGATCACCCCGGGCACCAACGGTGGCTGGGTCCAGATCGCCGGGCCGGCGGAGCGGGTCGCCCAGTTCAAGGAGATCGAGACCACCTTCGGTGGCCGCAACCTGCAGCAGCTTCGCTGGCCGCCGACGAACATCGCCGGCACGCCCGCGGATGCGCTTTCCCGGCTGTTCATGCTGCCGGGGGCGCACTACAGCGATCCGGAGTTCAGCTGGACATGGGAGATGGCTCCCGGCGGCATCGGCTTCGTGACCGGCCGCGCGCTCGGCCCCCAGTTCGAAGGGGACCTGTTCGTCGGCGCCGCAACACCCATTCTCAACGGGGGGTACCTCTTCCGCTTCAACCTGACCGGCAACGGCCGCAAAATCGCGGTCGACGATCCCCGGCTGGAGGATCGGGTGGCCGACAACCTGGCCAAGCATGAGATCACGGAGAGCGAAAGCCTGCTGATCGGTACCGAATTCGGCGTGACGACAGACATCGAGACCGGACCGAACGGGAACCTGTTCGTGGTCTCGCTGACCAACGGCGCCATCTACGAAATCCACCGGCGCTGATTGACAACGAGCCGGAGGACGCTCAGGCCAGCGGGTGCTTCTTGAAGAACTCCCAGATCAGCCCGCTGGCCTCGGGCGGCCAGCCGTGGCCCATCTGCGCCACGTCATAGATGACGAACTCCGCACCGCCCTTGCAGTTCGCCGTGTGGCGCATGGCTCGGCCGCCGTCCACGGTCGCCTCGGTGACCGTCGCGGGTTCGCACTGCGCCGCCTTGGCCCAGCCGGCGTTGTTGGCGGGGAAGCCGCCGGCGATGGCGTCGCGCCCGCCCTGGAAGGTGATCAGCGAGACCGGGCCGGTGGTCGCCGTCTCGCTCGCGCCGATGCCGCTGACCGGCGCCACCGAGCCGACGCGCGAGGCCAGCGCGTGGGCAAGGCCGTAGACGGCGGTGGCTCCCATCGAGAAGCCGGCCAGGTGGATGCGCTTGGGGTCGATGCTCCACTTGGATATCAGGTGGTCGAGCAGCTGCCCGACGGTCTCGGGCTCCCGCCCGAGATCGGGATAGACCGTGATGAACCCTTCGCGATCGGCCAGATCGTCCAACCCGGACAGAGACTGCATCTGTGATGGGGTTCCGGGGCTTCCATGAAAGACCACAATCAGGGGGTACCGGTTCGAGGCGGCGAAATCCTTCGGTGCGTGCAGCAGGAAGTCCTGTTTGACACCGCCGGGTTTGGTGAAGCTGAGGGTGTGGTCGCCCGGGGCCGGTGCCGGCTCTTTCGCCACCGGCGTCTCGCCGCCGCCACCGCCGCATCCCGTCGCCAGCAACACCACCGCCGTCAGCAGGCCCACCGCAGATCTCATGTCCCGGAAACTACCGCGATTCGGAGCCGCCATGGGGGTTGGCGACCGGCATTCGCGGGTATCGCTGCACGGTGACTTTGACCCGTACACCCACCCGGCGGGCGAGGAGCGAGCCGCCCAGCAACGTGCGGATGGCAACCAACATCATGTACGTCCTCCTCGCCGTGGCCCTGTTCCGCCCGATCGCGTTCCTCGTGGTGGCGATCGCTTCGCTGGTGCGCGGCAACCCCATGGACGAAGACGTCATGACCATCTTTGCGATGGCGGCCGGCGCGGTCGCCGTCGGCTGGTTCTGGCTGCTGCTGATCAGGAAGGCGCGCCGGGGCCGGCGCTGGGCCTGGCTCACCCTGATCGGGCTGCTGGGCCTGATCGCGGTGGTCGGCGCCCTGGTCATGACGGCCGTGTATGACGGCGCGGCGGTCGGCCTGGTCATGATGGTCGTGCCGATCGTGCTCATCGGACTGCTGGCGGGTTCGCGCCGCTCCCGCGAGTACTTCGCCCGCCCGCACGTGCACGCCGACTAGCCGACGGATTCACCGCCCCACTCCTCGGGTACCACATCCGCCAGCGTCTCGGAGAACGTCCACCGGTGCCCGCCGGGGTCTTCCGCCTCATACTGCCGCTCGCCGTACTCGAAGTCGGTCGGCTCCATCAGGATGCGCGCGCCGTGGCCGCGGGCTCGTTCGCAGTGCGCACGTGCGTCGTCCACGCGCACCAGCACTGAGTGGGTGCTCTCGCCGGCCCGCGGCGGCCGGTGGTCGTGGCGGACGTCGGCCACGATGAGGGCGCCGTCACCGAACCGGAGCTGCGCGCGGTGGTTCTCGCCGATGCGCACCCGCTCGGCGAACCCGAACGCCTCGGACAGCCAGGCGACCGCCTCACGCACGTCGGGGTAGATCAAAACCGGGACCACGGTGGACGCGGGGATCGAGCGGTTCGCCTTCATGGCACGTTATTCAACCACCCGGCCGGTGCCGGCGGTGGACCCACCGCCGGCACCTCACCCTCCCCAGGTGCTAGGTGCGGTCCCAATCGCCGGTCACCGGGATGATGCCGCCGGAGTTGGCCGGGCCCAGGACGAACGCGTAGTC
>DASUXL010000294.1:0-11290 GCA_036377915.1 Candidatus Limnocylindrales bacterium | reverse complement strand
AACATCTCCTGGCTCTCGGAGACGGCTACCGGGTCGATGTCCACATAGACCACACGGGCCTGCGGGTTGGCCTCCTGCGCGACCTCGTGCACGTTGCCCTCGGTCGGGATGCCCGAACCGATGTCGAGGAACTGGGTGATGCCCATCTCGCACAGGTACCGCACGGTGCGGCGCAGGAAGGCCCGGTTGACCCGGGTCGCCAGCCTGACGCTGGGGAACATCCTCAGGATGGCGTCGGCCGCGTCGCGGTCGGCCGGAAAGTTGTGGGTCCCGCCCAGCATGTAGTCGTAGATGCGCGCCGCGGTGGCCGGCTTGGCGCCGTTGCCGTGTGATCCGGCGGTCACAGGTATTCCTTGAGCGGGATGGCGCTCTGGCTGACCAGTTCGAAGATGCGGCGGTACTCGTCGACCTCGTGCTGCTCCTCCAGGTACAGCGCACCGACGTGCGACTCGAGGTAGACCACGTCGGGATCGTCGCGGTCCTCGAAGTCGAGTATGCGGAAGGCGCCGGCCATCGCCGCGTGCGCCCCGGCCCCGAACGGCAGCACCCGCACGTCGACGGTGCCCTTGTCGGCGAGCTTCTGCAGCTGGTCGATCTGGCCCTGCAGCACGGTCGGCCCACCGACCTGCCGTTTGAACACGCCCTCGCCGAGCACGGTGACCAGTTGGGTGGCGGGCCTGCGCGAGAACACTGTCTTCTGCCGCTGCATGCGCAGCTTCACGTGGCGCTCCGCGCCGTCGGTGTCCTCCGGCTGCTCGGCCAGGAACATGGCCCGGGCATACTCGACCGTCTGCAGCTCGCCCGGGACGACCTCGCCGTCGTAGGTGCAGATCCGCGAGGCGCTCACCTCGAGCCCGACGTAGAGCTTGAACCAGTCGGGGATCACCGGGTTGGCGTCCCACCACTCCTCGTGCGAGGTGCCGAGGGCGAGTTCCGCGAGGGCGTTGGTGAGGCTCTCGTCGGCGCCGTAAAGCCAGCACAGCGCGCGCACGTTGGCGACGGTGACGGGTACCTTGCCGGTCTCGATGCGGTGCAGTGTCGGCTCGGAGATGCCAAGCCGTGCCTCGGCCACCTCACGCCTGCTCATGCCGGCGGCGGCGCGCAGCCGGGTCAGCCGCCGTCCCAGCGTGCGGCGCACCACGCGCTGTCCTGTGACCGGCACCGGCTCACCTCCTCAGGGCACGGCGTGACTCACTCACGTGAAAGCTAACGGGCGATCCAAAGACGGTATCCTACCGGCCACGCCGCGTAATGCGACAGAATCATGGAGGGTCTTTTGTCATACCCGTCGGGCTGGCCTCGCGCGCCGAAAGGTGGGGGTCGCAACGAGCGGGCCTGCGACAACGGTCACAGACCCGCGATGGTGTCCAACTAGGACTGTCAATCACATCTGGAGATCCTCCTCGATGCTCTTGAGCTTGTGCCGGGCCATCGCCAGGTTCGCCCGCGCCTTCGACAGCACCAGGTAAAGGAACAGTCCCTGGGAGCTGCGGCTGGTCAGCGGCCTGATCACGTGGTACTGGCCGGCCAGCGTGATCAGAATGTCCTCGATGGATTCCTTGAGCTTGAGCATCTCCAGCGTGCGCAGCTTGGCCCGCACCACGTCGGTGTTGCCCGCCGCCGCGATGGACAGATCGAAATCCTTTGTGGAACCGATCGTGCCCAGCGCCATCCCGCTGGTGTAATCCACCAGGGCCACCCCGATCGCACCGTCGATCTGCATCGCCTCTTTGAGCGAGCTATCCATGTCCGCCATGTCGCCTCTTTTCTAGATATCTTTTTGGGGGTACCGAACCAGCGCACCGATCCGGTCGGCCGCCGGTCGTGCTTCGTGGTGCAGCCGGCCCACATTCAGATCCGGGCCGGCGACGATGGTGAGCAGAGCGTTGGGCCCGGCGGCGAACGTGGCGATGTAGCCGCCGGAGGTGGCCGTCACCGACTCGCGGAAGTCACCGGTCGCCGACATCGCCGCCAGTTGCCTGCCGAGGCCGAGCTGCGCGGCGGACATCGCCGCGATCGTCTGCGCGTCCTCGGCCATGCCCTCGTGGGTGACCAGCAGGCCGTCCACCGTCGCCACCACGGCGGCCGTCATCTGGTCGAGCCGGTCGCGCAGCCGCGTGAGCTCCTGGTCGATGCCTTCGGGGGTCACCACTTGCTCAGCCCCGCGATCAGCCTGCGCAGGATGTCGTCGGTGAATGACGGGTCACGGCCGGGCCGCCCCCGGCGCTCCACTTTGGAGATCGAAAGTGAGGGCTCGGAGATGTCGGGCCTTCGGCCCGCCACACGCGACCCCTCACCATCGACTTGGCGGCGGGGCAGCGGGATGGCGGGGCCTTGCACCGGCTGGGCCTCGATGACGGGTTCCGGTTCGGGTTCCGGCTCCGGTGGCGGCGGCACGGGTTCCCGCTCGCCGACGGTGGCGGTGTTGGCGCGCACCATCGCGACCGAGCCGGCCGCGGCCGACCCGCCCGGCCGGCCCGGCTCCACCAGGCCGGAGCGGACCATGCGCCGGACCTCCAGCATGACCGTGAACGTGTCCCGGCCCAGCAGCCGCGCCAGGTCCACCGGCGTGCGGCGCCGGTCGGCGTTGGCGACCACCTCCCACTGCAAAGCGGTCAGCGCCACCGACTGATCGCGTAACCGCCGCTGCGGTACCACCGCCGAGGTGTCGATCGCCGGGTCGGGCCAGGCGTCGGCGAGCAACCGCTTGCGCCGTTCCACCTCCTGGCACACCGTCTTGAGCGCCACCGGCTGCCCGAACCCCAGCTGGTGACGCACGCCCGGCTCGAACCGGGTCGCCGCGCGCAGGTCGAACAGGAAGTGCGCCGCGTCGTAAAGCGCAAGCAGCACAACGGCTTCCAGCTCGGCCGGGCTGAGCTGGCCGGTCTCGAGCAGCTGCGCGCCGATCCTGTTCTGCGGCCGCCCGGCGTTGACCGCGGCGCGCCACACGTCGGCGGAGAGCCGGCCCGAGGCGGTGAGCAACCGCTCGACCCCCGCGGCGACCGTGCACTCGGCATACTCGACGTTCCCGTCGAGCAGGTAGACCGTCCCACCCGGATGGTCGAGGACGCGCAATGCCCCGCTTACCCCTGCGGCGCACCAGGATTCGAGCACATCGCGCAGCAGCGGTGCACGCATCGCCGGCCCTCGCCGCTTCAACCGGCGCAGAACTGGGCGGCGATCCCGTTGACGCATCGCCGGGTCACCGCGAGATTGCCGGTGAGCCGGTCGAGCCAGACGTAGAGCACCAAGCGGCCGCGTGGTCCGTCCAGCACCGGGTGCAGCAGGTGGTATCCGTTGCCCGCCACGATGACGATCTCCTCGACACCGTGCGGTTGCCCGACCGTGGCGAACGAGGCCATCTTCAGCGTCGCGTGGACCATCCCCGCCGCGTCGGTGTCGGTGGCCTCGATGCCGGGCACGCGTCCGGTGGCTCCCAGTGTCGACCCGCTCGGATAGTCGATCAGACTCGCCCCAAGCGCCCCTTGCAGCGCCATTATGTGCTGGAGACAAGCATCGACCGTGAGCACCATGGCCTCCCAGGGATTGTCGGTAGCTTTGTGATCACACCGGGTCACCGCTGCACCGCACGCTATGCGGGTGGGAGGGTTTGCGTCGCACACCCTGTCCGTCAGCCGACGGGCTGTGGCTCGTTCTCGCCGGTGGGAAGGGACCGCATCGACCGTAACGGGGAAAGGAATACCGGAACGAACGCCAGGCATCCGGCGATCGATCCGATCCAGATGGTCGTCCGGGCACCCACCAGCTCACCCAGAACGCCGCCGAGGATTCCACCGATCGGGATCGTGCCCCACACGAAGAACCGGATCGTGGCGTTCATCCGCCCGAGCAGATGGTCGGGGGTTATGGCCTGGCGGAAGCTGACCTGGCTCACGTTGTAGACGACCACGCCCGCGCCGATGACGAACTGCCCGGCCCCGGCCAACCACAGCCGCCAACCCGGTTGCGCCAGCGGCAGAAGCAACGAGAACGGGGCGGAGAACGCCACCGACATCCAGATCGCCGGACCCTGGCCGACCCACGCGGCGAACCGCCGTGCCACGAACGCTCCGACCAGCGCTCCCACTCCGCTCGCGGAGAGGAGCAAGCCGATGACACCGGGGCTGACGCCCAGATCGCGCGCGAGGAACACCAGCGCCATCGCCCAGAAGGTGGAGAAGCACAGCCCGTGCCAGCCGGTGCACATCACGATGCGGCGCAGCAGCGGTTGCCCGGTCACGAACCGCATGCCTTCGCCGATCTCGCGCAGCAAGTGGGAATCGGGCCGGCGGACCGGTTTCGGCTCAGGCTTGCGGATACCCACCAAAAACAGCACCGATGCGGCAAGCGCCACCGCGTCGGCGAGCACCGCGATCGGTGCGGTGAGCGCCTGGATCAGCTGCCCGCCCAGCGCCGGCCCGCCGATGTGTGAGACCGCGCGCACCGACTCGAGCTTGGCGTTGCCCTCCACCAGATGTTCCCGACCGACCAGGTGTGGCAGGTAACTCTGGTATGCCACATCGAAGAAGACGCTGAACACGCCCATCAGCAACGCCACGGCATAGAGCTGCCACATGGTCAGCGCGTCCATCCACCAGGCGAGGGGGACCGTGACCAGCAACGCCGCGCGCGCAAGGTCCGCCACGATCAGCACGTTGCGGCGGCGGAGCCGGTCGACCCAGGCGCCCGCGGGAAGGCCGATGACGAGGAACGCCATCGTCGTCATGGCGGCCAGCAGGCCGACCTCGAACTCGCTGGCGCTCAGGGCGAGCACCGCGATGAGCGGCAGCGCAAGCTCCGAGACCTGGCGTCCCAGCTGGCCCACTGTGGTGCAGGCGAACAGGGCGCGATAATCGCGATCGGTCAACAGCCCGAGCCGGTGCCGCAACATGCCGGAAAGGATGCCACCTCTGATTGGGAAAAGTCAATCAGTGGGTACCCTTGAAGCTGTGACCAAGACCCACCGGCCCGCCACCGAGGCTGAGGCGAAGGCTCTGGCCTCCGCCGTCCGCCTGCGCATCCTGCGGCTGTGCCTCGACGAAGCCTTGACCAACAAGGAGATCGCGGCGCGGCTCGGCGCCAATCCGGCCACCGTGTTGCACCACGTGCGCATCCTTGTCAGCACCGGATTCCTTGCGGCGCAAGGCGAGCGGCGCGGCACGAGGGGAGCGCGGGAGATCCCTTACCGGGCGACTGGCAAGTCGTGGTTCATGGCCGTGACCGATCCCGGGGCGCGGGCCGCCCGCAACCGCGCGATGATAGACGCCTTCCTGCAGGAGATCCAGCTGGTGGAGCAGCCCGGTTCGATCCACCTGACGCGCATGCCGTTGCGCGTGGGTCCGCAGGAGCTGGCCGAGTTCCTGCGCCGCGTCGACGAGCTGCTGGAGGAGTACAAGCAGCGCGAGCCGGATCCCGACGGCGAGCCGGTGTCAATCTTCTTCGCCGCGCACCCCGATGTCGGAAGGCGTTCGTAGTCTTGTGCCACCACGGGGCGGAAGAGTAGCGTCGATCATGACAATTAAGTCTGCGTAGGGGATGAACCGCGATGAAACTCCGGGCGCGGCGCCCGGCGCGAGCCGCGTGGACGGCGGCCGCACTGCTCGCCGCATCAATAACATTCCTGTTGCCCGCCAATGCTTCCGCCGCGCAGGACGAAGCCGCCACCATCAAGACGGAAGCCAACCTGCGCACCGAGCCCAACACCACCTCCGAGATCGAAGCGGTTCTGCCGCAAGGCACCTCGATCCGTGTGGTCTGCTGGGCGGAGGGTGAGCCAACCTTTGGCACCGACAAGTTCGGGTCGATGTGGCTGTATCTGAGCCAGGACGGATGGGTCCACTCGCGCCTGGTCAGCCCTGTCGACGTGCCGCCGTGCTCCGGCAACGAGGACGGCATCGTGCTTTACGACAACTGCGACGATGCGCGTGACCATCTGGCCGCACCCGTGCGCATCGGTGAACCCGGCTATGGCCTGCACCTTGACCGCGACCGTGACGGTGTCGGCTGCGAATCGAACTGAGCCAACTCAACCAAGGGTGGACACCTTGGCGGCGAGGCGCTTGGGGGCGAGCACGCAGTAGCTGTCGGTCAGCAACTCGGTGATCTCCTCCCAGTCGATCTCGCCGGCATCGCCGTCCAAAGCCATGCGCACCACGTCGGTGCCCCAGCCCGGCCGGTAGAACGGGTGTCCGCCGCTGATGAGCGCCTCGAACTCGTCGCCGGGGGCGCGGAAGGTGAGCGCACAGGCATTCTCGGCGGATTCGACGGCGTAGCCGTGAGCGAAGGTGCGCTGCCTGATCCGCCACCGGGTGCCGATCCAGGCGGGCTCCTCGTAGGTTTCGGGCAGGGCAAGGCAGATCGCACGGAGCCGGTCGAGGATATCGGGCGGAACGTCTGCTGGGCCGGTCATGGGCGCCAACCTAGCCCGTGCGTATGACATTTCCGGGGTAGCATGCGCGGATGCTTTTCAACCGACGCAAAGCACTGCCGGAGCTGACAAACGATCTCATAAACGCCTTGAGGGAACGCGACGAACGGGCCTTCGGCGCGGCGGCACGGGCGATCGCCGGTCAGGCCGAGGGGACCGCGCCACCGGAGCTGACCGCCTCACTGGAGCTGCTAAAGCCGGTGCTGGAGCGGGTTCCGCTGGGGATGGGCGTGGAGCTGGTACCCCTTGCGGCCGGCCTGGTCGAGCTGGGCGGCGATCCGCTGGTGCTGCTGGAGACGCTGGCGTTGCGGGTCGGCGAGGCACTGGAGATCGCCGTGATCTTCCCCGCGATCTGGGAGGCCGAGGGCGGCGGGGAGAAACTGCCCGGCCCGGACGAGACCGACAAAATCGGCTTCGTGCTTGAGCGCATGCGCTCGGAGGAGTCGGCGCGCGCCGCGGAGGCGTGGTTCTGCGCCGGACCGTGGATACCCAGCCTGCTGCTCCCGTTGCAGCAGGCGGTGGCGCGGAAAGCCTTGCCGCACAGGGAAAGGCTGACCGCCGCGGCCGAGGCCGCGCAGGAGGTAGTCGCCGACACCGGCTGGCTCTACGGCCTGCTGATGGTCCTCGACGACGAGAAAGTCGTTGTGCTGCACCGGGAGACCGGGCTCGGCTACGAGCTGACCATCGGCGGCGTGGGTGACAACTTCCAGCTGCACACCCTGCTCGCCGCGCACCTCATCGGGGACCCGTCCCGGGGCCTGATCCCGGGCACGCCACCGGATCCGGCGTGGGTGGCGGCCGCGAGCAACGGTGAGGACCTGCAGCCCGCGGGCGGGATCCGGGGGCAGTTCAACCTGGTGGACGCCGAGGGTGCGTGGATCTGGAACGAGGGCAGGCCCAGCGACATCCCCAAGTTCGACGGCGTCCGGGTCGTCGTACTCGACCCCGAGCCGTACCAGCGAAGCTGGAACACCGGCCGCGTCTACCCGTTGATGTATCCGGAGGTCAGCGTGGACCGGCAACTGTCCAAACAGGAGGCTGACGCCTGGCTGGCGCGGGTGGCAGCGGCGAAGCAGCCTGGCTAATGTTGCGGCATGAGGCAATTCGCCGTCGATGACGTGACGCCGGCCGCCGAACCGCTGCCGACGGTGGCGCTCGGTGAGTTGTTCGAGGACGCGCTGGCGGTGGGCGGCGACCCGGCGTTGCGCGTCCTCGCACCCGACGGGGTGCACCCGCTGCTGAGCGCGGTCGGCCGGGCCTTCGCCGACCACCGCCCGCTCGTGCTTTCCCCGGACGCGGTGTGGCTGACCATCACGCAGGGCGTGGCGCAGCACATCCGCCTGCACGCCGGACAGCTGCGGCCGTTGCTCGTCAATCACGAGGGGCGCAAGCGATTGACGGTGCAGGTCCAAGCGGTCCCGCGCGACGCGGACTCGTGGCGCGATGCCGTCGACGTATTCCACAAGCAGCTCGCCGCTGAGATCAGCGATCCGGGCCTGTTCGACTGCGACTTCACGACGAGCACCGAGACCGAGCGGGTCGCGGGGCGGGTCGTGATGCTTGACGCCTACTCGCCTTATTTTTCGCTGTGGATGGTCGCTGTCTGCGGTATTCCTTCGGTGACTCTGATGGGTACCCCCCAAGACTGGCGCAAGATAAGGCAGCGCATTGATTCCCTGGTCCCGTTCGGGCTGGAGAAGTGGTGCCGCTCCCTTGCACCCATCGCCGACCAGTTCGTGCGCGCCGCGTCCGGCGATGTGGACACCGCGTTCTGGCAGCGCATCTACAACCCGGTCGACGCGTACGGCGGCGAGGTGATCACCGGTTGGATCGCGCGGCTCTACCCGTATCTGAAGGAAGAGGGAGCTCCATCGCGGCCGAATCCCTTGCTGGATCTGGAGGTTGGGGAGCCGCGCAACGTCACGGTGGAGGGCCGTCGCTGGTATGACGGCCCATCCATCCGGAGCACGGGGGTGCCGGCCACGCTGTCGCGGGTCACCATCAACCTCAACGACCGGATAACCCGCGAGAACCGAAAGGTGGCCGTGCACGCCGGCCTGGTGGCCGTCGCCCAGGACACCGACGGCGCGCTGTGTCCGGTGGCGGGCTGGTTCGTGGCGCCGGAGACCGTCCGGATCGACGCCGTCATCGACCGGATTGTCAAGGAGCACAAGGCTGATCCGCCCCAGGCGGACCGTCACCTGCACGGTCCCGCCGAGCTTTTGGCGTTGCATCACCGGGTCGGGTCGGCCACCCTGTTCGACGGTGCGTGGCGGCTGTTGCCGAACGCGGAACAGCACTCTGTGGGGTTCGGCCGGCTGTGGGGCTACACGGCCTTCGAACTCGCCGACGGGCGGAGCATCTGCTATGTCACCATCGACTACCGCGAAGACACCGCATACTGGGTGGTGTGCCGGGTGGAGCCGGAACCGTCCGGTCCCCACGGGATCCGGTCTCGCAACTCCGATCTCCTTGACGATCCCGCCGAGGTGCCGGTGCTCGGCACCTCACTGGCGCTGATACTCGAAGCCGCCCTGGACTCCGGCGGCGACATCGCACACCTTGAGACCGGGCGGCTCGATCAGCTCTACGCGTCTACTCGTAGATCTCGTTCGTGAAGTCGGCGTCGTCGGGCAGCGTCCCGCTCTCCATCCACGCCGCGACGATGCCCAGAGCGGCCTCCTTGTCCAGGAAGGCGCGGTTGGGGACCTCGATGAAGTCGTCGAGCTGGATGCGTTGCGCCGCACCGTCCGGCTCGCGCCCGCTGGCGGTGACCGTCTGGAGGTAGTCCTCGTCGGTGTATATCAGCGCGTAGCCCTCGGGCGTGGCGCAGATGGTCAGCGAGTTGGCCGGGTCGTCGTCGCCGCTCCACACGGCTATGCCCGGGTAGTAGTCGACACCTTCGGAGCGGTACATCTCGAAGGCCACCTCGGCCTGCTGCCGTACCTCCGCGATCGAGGTCACGACCCGCTCGATCAGCTCGCGCGTCAACGGGTGCCAGAACTTGAGCTGAAACTTGTTGCCCGTCATTCGGTCCATCGTGGCACACCCCCGGTGAAGGTCCAAGTACGCACGCCGGTGCCGCTGGCGTCCGGGAAGTGCACCCGCATTGTCGAGCCCTCCGGGATCAGCTTGTGCAGCACATAACGGCAGGCACCGGCGGATTCGCAGGGACCGGTGTCCCGGTTGATGAACACGTCCGCGTCCATGATCCCTTCTTGGCGCATGATGGCGGCGGCGTGACCCTCCACGTGCGTCGTGGAGAAGGTGCGGCCGGAGCCGGGGCCGCCGGGGAAGTTGTCGCCCTCGTGGAACCACTGGCCCGGCCCCTCGACCTGGCTGCGCAGCGGCACCTGCTGGCCACCGGCCTCGAAGACGCCACGCGTCGGCCCGCCCTGGACATAGGGCGGCACGTTCGGGTGCACCGGCGAGCCGTTCGGGCTGAGCACATCGTTGCCGTGCCGGCCCAGGTCGGGCAGATCCGATGCGTCGCCGTCGCGGGCGGCGCGGCGCAGCGTGTCGACGTCGATGTCGTCGAGCTTCTTGCCCTGCTGGATGAGCCGCTTCAGGAGATCCATCAGGCCCAGCTTTTCGGCCTGCGCCAGGATGTCGTCGGCGGGTACCCGTCTATTAGCCATTCAGCACCTTGCCGATGGCCTGGTCGAGCAGGTAGTCGAGCAGGCGCTTGCATGCCTCGCGCAGCAGCGGCACCACCGCGGCCGAGGCGCCGAAACTGACGAAGGCGGCCGCGATCGCCGCGGCTATCTGGATGATGGTCAGCGTGACCTGGACGATCACGTTGATTTTCAAGGCGAGGACGATGCCCGCGCACACCATCAAGCCCATGCCGATGACGTCGCCGCCGGTGCCGTTCTTGGTCATCTGACCGGCCGGGCCCTCGCCGCCGCCCCACATCTCGCGGAAGCGGTCCACCATGTCCGAGGCGTTGCGGTCCCACACCAGCTGCGCGGCCTGCTGCGCCTGATCCACCTGACGGTCGATCATCCCGGACAGCTGAGTCCAGGTCTGGCCGAGGTCGAGCAGTTTGGTCTCGTCACCGGCCGGCCACTCGAACCCCACTATTGACAGGAAGTCCCGGACCTCGCCAGGAAGCTGCATCCCCACCGTCGAACCCTCCCCAACTGGGTTGAAGGAATCAGATCTGTGTGTTCGGGTTGTAGATGGACGAAATCTTTCCGGCGACGTCGGTGTCGGTCATGTCGTAGTGCTCGGCCGCCACGCCCAGCCGCTGCGCCAACCCGTCGATGGTGTCCAAATTGGAGCGAAGGCCGTCCATCACGAGCTGCATCGCGGTCTGGTAGATCATGCCGATGGCCATGCCGATCATGTCGTCGCCCCACGGCATGCCCATGCCTTCGACCTCGGAGATGAACCCCTGGATCATGCCGTCGGTGCCCTCCGTCATCCCACCCAGATCCTGCGCGGCCCTGCGCAGCTCGGCGGTGACCACCTCGATGGGATTCATGACATCTCCTCCAACGGGCACGGGTCGTAACCGGTATACGTGAGCGTCTATCCGCGACGTTAACGCAAGGCCGCAAGCCCGCACCAGAAGAGATCGACCACATCCGAATCGGCCAATCGGCGGGTACGGCTTTTTCCGTGTCGACCGATGAGTTAGCGCCCCGGGTGAGGTCTTATGGGGGACAGATCATTCGCTAGTACCGAGGAGCCACCATGACCACCACCGGAAAAGGCCAGTACGCCGATGTCAACGGGATCAACCTTTACTACGAGACCCACGGCACCGGCCGCCCGCTGATCCTGCTGCACGGCGGGCTCGGCTCGGGCGAGATGTTCGAACCGGTCATGCCCGCACTGACCGCCAGCCACCAGGTCATC
>DASUXL010000293.1:0-13947 GCA_036377915.1 Candidatus Limnocylindrales bacterium | reverse complement strand
AGCCGGCCACGGCCGCCGACTAGCGCCAGGTCGCGGCTGGCTCTGCCCCCGGGCAGGGTCAGCCGCGACCAACCACCGTGATCGCACGCCGGTCCAATGACACACGGCGTCCGCGGCTTGCTTGCGTGGCGACAACGGCCCGCTCAAATATGGATGTTGCGGCGCTGGTCGCCAAGTGAGCCGGCTCAGATGAGGGGCTTGCTCATCTGCTGCGAGGCGACCTGATAGCCGAGACTGTCGTACAGCGCGATCGCGGTTTTGTTGCTGCCAAAGACGTTCAGCCCCAGCTTCCGCACTCCCCTGCGCCGCAGCTCCTCCTCGGCCGCGAGCATGATGGCGCGACCATAGCCCTTGCCGCGGTGCTCGGGCGAGACCTCCACGTTGTAGACCCAGGCGGTGTCGGGGTGGACCGGGGTACCGGGCAGGCTGAGCCAGATCTGGCCGACCTGGGTGAGAGCCTCCGCCTCGGCGACCAGCAGCAGCATCGAGTCGGTGTTGACGCCGTCGGGCAGGATCTGGCGGACCTGGGTGAGAGCCTCCGCCCGCGCGGTCTCGAAGTCGCCGGCATGACCGGCCTCGAGGAACTGCGTGGCGAAGGTGTCAAGGACGACCTGGGACAGGGTGCCGTACTCGGCCTCCGTCATGGGGCGCAACGTGAGGGTCATAGCCAAGGATGAAACCACAACTCAGCCCGACGCGGGCTGCGCGTGCGGGGCGTCGACGGGGTGCGGGGCGGAGGAGCCGGAGGCGACGACGGCCGGTGAACCGCCGGGGGCGATGAGCGCGAGCCACCACTCGGGCGCGGGAGTGTCCCCTGTGGACGGTAAGGCGGCCGGATGCTCGATGACATCGCCGGTCTCCTCCACGGCGGTCGGGTCAAGCACACCGGGCGGCAGCCACAACCGCCGCCAGCGCAAGCCATCCGGCGAGGTGGCCAGGGCGCAGCCGGCGTCGGCGAGCCAGAGCGAAGCGGGCTGGCCGAACTTGGCCGGCCAGCGGCCGCGGGAAACGTACCAGCGCAGGGCAACACTGTCGAGCAGGGCAACCCCGTCGGGGGTGAGGACCCACCGGGGCGAACCGCGGCGCAGCGACAACACCAGCTCGGACACCCACTCGATGCGGCGCAGGCAGGGATGCGGATAGGCCGTCAGCATCGCCCCTCCCACCAGGATGCCAGCTCGGCCAGCCGCGACCGCACCTCAAGCCGCGTCGCGCCGATGACGGTGGCCTGCATGACGATCCCGGAGCCGGAGCGGTTCCGGATGGCCTGCTGTACCACCCACTCGAAGGGGATGCTTTCCGGTGCGGCGGCCGGCTTTCCGGAACCCGCCGGCATGGCGAGGTACCCACTGGAGATGCTTTTTCTTGGCGAAAGCGGTGCCGGTTCCAATCCAAGCTGTCCCAGCAGCGACTCGCGCCGCAGGTTGATGCCGGTCACCGCCTCCACCATGGCGGGGATGCCGAGGCCGCCGGTGCGGGTGGCGATCTCGCACAGCATGGGCACACCCTCGGCCCCAAGGAAGAACTCGGCGTGGAATGCCTGGGTGTGCGGCGGGGAGCCAAGCGCCGCAACGACTTTGGCGGCCGCGGCGAGGAGCACCTCGCCTCGCGGATCGTCCTCGTCGAGCACCGCGCTGCCCGCGGCCTGGCCCGCGACGTCGGTGAACTCGCTGGCCACCGCCGCCGTCACCGCACCGTCGAGCATCAGACCGTCCACATGCCACAGTGGAGATTCGACATACTCCTCCACCATCAGCTCGAACGGGCGCACGTGCCCGGAGAGCAGCTGCATGATCTCGCTGCAGTGGCTGAAGTCCCGCACCAGTTTGACCCCGATGCCCGCCGCCGCCATCCAGCGCGGTTTCACCACCGCCGGCAGGCCGATCTCGCCGATGCGGTGCGGCAGCGTGCCGACGCCCTCCACCAGAACCATTCGCGGCACGGCGATTCCGGCCTCGCCCGCGATCGACTTCATCAGCCACTTGTCCCGGAACCGAAGCGCCGCTTGGAAACCCTGGCCGACCATGCCGGTCAGGTCACGCAGGCGCGCGGCCCGCAGCACGTCGAACTCGCCGAGCGAACCCACCCGGTCGATCGACAGATCGAGCACGACCTCCGCGGCGATCAACTCGGTGATGGTGCCGTAGTAGTCCGGCGTTGTGTACCAACCGGCGAAGGCCTTGCGGGCCTTGGACTCTGCTCTGTCGAGAAGGGACGATGGGGTGAGCAGGACCGTGCGGGCAGCGTCCTGTGGGTCCAGCCAATGATCAAGGGCCTTTTCCGTGAGTACCAAGTTCAGCCCACCCATGTCGAAAAGCCCTCTCCCTCTCCCTCAAGCCGTCTTCCACGCGTCGAGCAGCGTGGCGACGGCCAGGCCGGCCTGCCCGAGCGTCAGCGCCCGCACCTCGGCCAGCTCGATGGTCCGGGAATAGCCGGGCTGCTCGGCCGGTGGCGGCCCGCCCCCGAACCGGGCGCGGAACCCCGCCGACACCTTCGGCATGGTCTCGCGATAGGCGGCCCGCGCCCGCTCCATCGCCCGCGCTCGCTCGGCCGCAGACGCCCGTGCCCGCTCGGCCGCAGACGCCCAGGTCCTCTCCGCCGCAGGCGCCCAGGTCCTCTCCGCCGCGGGTGCCCAGGCCCTCTCCGCCGCGGGGGTCGAGGCCTGCGAGCCGTCGGCGGCGCTGCCGGATGTCCGCGCCCGCAACGCTTCCAGGAACAGCCCGATGGCGGCGGCGTCGTCGGGCGCCGCGGTCGAGGGCATCAGCAGCATCGGCGTCATGGGCAGCGTCACATACCGCAACGGCGGCAAGCCGTTCACCTCCGCCAGCGCAGCGGTGATGCGCTCGGCGCGCCGCTGGCCGGGTTTGCTGCGCGGCGGTGCGGCCCACTCCACGAAAAGGTAGTCGTTGTGCTCCTCGAACTCGCCGCAGACACCGAGGTAGCCCAGAATCGCCTTGGTGAGCCGGTCCGACAGCAGGGGTACCACCTCCGGCGCCCCGCGCACCAGCGCCTCCGAAGCGGCGGCCGGCTCCGCCACGACCCGGTGCGGCAGCAGGCAAAGCCGCGTCAGGTCGTCGGCGTCGCCCTGCACCCTCCAATGGCGACCGTCGTCGGTGGACAGCTCAATCTCTCGCTTGCACCTTCGCACCCGGATCGGGGTAGCCGTCCCGTCGCGGCGCACCCCCCGCCCGAACAGCCAGCTGACATCGCCCTCCGGCGCGTGCCGCCACAGGTTCGCCAGCCACCGGCTCACCTGCTTCACGTTGCGCCACAACAGTTCCGCCTCGACCACCAGGGCGACCGGCGCCTGGGTCCGGGTCGGCGCGGCGTGCAGGTGGGCGACGTTCACCGGTTCGCCGCCAACCACGGCCCACGTCCACGGCACGAACCGCGGTTCGTCGCGGCGCACGTCCAGCCAGTCGTTGATCCCGGCCGGCACCACCAGCGGCAGCGGCTGCAGTGTCCCGGCGCGATACACCCACCCCGGCCGGTGCGTGGCATCGTCGGTGAAGCTTGCCGTGCCGATGACCGGCCGGGCGACCCGCAGGTCGGCGATGGCGGCGCGGTTGTGGCACCAAGGCGAGGCACCCGACCAGATCGGCGTCCAGTTGCCGATCCGGCCGCTGCGCACCGGATGCAGCCACGAGTGGCGGCGGATCGCGTCGAGCAGCCGCCCGACATTGACGTCAAACCCGTCGGACAAGGAGTCCAGGCCGGACTCGACCAGGAACGATTGGCGGCGGCCGAGACGGATGGCAGGGCTCACCCGTCCATGGGAGGTCCGGCGGCTGGAGTCCGGGTGGAGTATGGTTCGCCAATGAACAGCGGGTACCGGCTAGTCGCGGTCGTATCCGACGTGCACGGCAACGTGCCGGCGCTGCGCGCCGTCCTCGCCGACGCGCGGGCTGCCGGAGTCGATACCGTGGTCTCCTGCGGCGACCTGACCTGGGGCGCCGAACCCGACCTCACCGCCGAGCTGGTCTCGCGGGTCGGCGCGATCCTGGTGCGGGGCAACGCCTGCCGGGCGGCGCTGGAGCTTGCCCGCGGCGAGCGCGAGCCGGGGCGGGAGACCGAGCACTGGATGCTTGCCCACCACGGACCGCAGACCATTGCCATCCTGGAGCGGTCGCTGTTCAGCACCTCGCTGGAGGTTGAAACCCTTGGCACGGTTCGTTTCTGTCACGGGTCGCCGCGCAAGGATACCGAGGTCGTCACGCCCGGCACGCCCGAGGAGCGCATCCGCGAGCTGAGCGCCGGCATCGACGAGACGATCCTGGTGACCGGCCACACCCACCTCCAGTTCGACCGGAACGTGGGCGGCATCCGCAGCGTCAACCCGGGCAGCGTCGGGCTGCCGTACCATCGCGGCTCGCCCGGCACCGCCTACTGGGCGACGCTCGGCATCGGCGGCGTCCACTTGCGACAGTCACATTACGATGTGTCCGAGGCGATCCGGGCATACCATGACAACGGCCACCCGCTTGCGGGCACGCTGGAGCAGATGCTCATGGACCCGCCCACCCCGGAAGAGATCATCGAGCACGCCGAATCCCTCGTCTTCTCGGAGTAAACTCATGCGCTTGTTCCAGCGGAAGGACCGTACCGAAGAGCAGCGGCTGGCCATCGCCGAGTTCTGGCGGTGGTGGGAGTCCGCCCGCGGCGACCTCGACAAAGCGATCCGTGCGGGCGCACCGCAGCCGTTCGTCGGGGTGATCAGCGAGCACGTCAACGCCATCCACCGCGAACTGGAGTGGGAGCTCACGCCGGGGCTCGCCGCCCACCACGGTCTGATCGTGACCGCCGCCGGCCGCCCGGAGTTGCGGGCAACGGCCGCCCGGTGGCTTGCCGCCGCCCCGGCACCCGACGAAACGTGGGAGTACCACAGCGTCCGCCGCGCCGACCCCACGGTCTTCGAAAGCGTCATCGCCTTCGGCGACATCAAACTCGAGGTCGACAAGGTCCGCTATGCGTTCACCGTGGACGACGACCGGGGCCACGTCGACGTGATGTGCTACCACCCGTCCTTCGCCGACGTGCCCGAGGACCTGCAGGCGCAGGTCACGTACCTGACGCTGGACTGGCTGCTGGGCGAGGACCGGGTGGAGATCTGGGTCGGGCCGATCCACTGGAGCGCGGCCGCCCCGGCGGTGCCGAAGACCCCCGAGGAGCTGCGCGGCGCGGTCGACGCGCTCGCCGAACGCGGGGACCGGTGGGCCGTGATGGAGGGCACGGGCAAGGACGGGCTGCACCGCACCGCCCTGGTCAACCTGCCGCTGCGCTCGGCGCGCTGGCCCCGCTTCGACACCCACCTCGCCGTGGCGCTGCCCTACCGCGGCGACGACGAGCACAAACTTCCGTCAGACGGGTCGATGCAGGGCATGGAGGCCTTCGAGGACGCGCTCGAGCAGGCGGTCGGCGGGGACGGCGCCGTCGTGGCGCACGAGACCGGCGGCATGCTCCGGACGATCCACGTCTACGTCGACGCCCACACCGGCGCCCGCGCCCGCGTCGAGGCCGCACTGCCGGGCTGGACCGAGGGCAAGGCAAAGCTGTCCGCAACCTACGATCCAGGCTTCGAGCGAGTCGGCCACCTAGCCGGCTGAGCCAGGCCGAGCCGAGCCGGGCCGAGCCGGCCGAGCCCGGCCGAGCCCCGCCGAGCCCCGCCAAGCCCCGCCCAGCCAGCCCGAGCCAGGCCGAGGCAGCCGAGCCAGGCCGAGGCAGCCGAGCCAGCCGAGCCAGCCGAGCCAGCCGAGCCAGCCGAGCCAGCCGAGCCAGCCGAGCCAGCCGAGCCAGCCGAGCCAAGCCCGGCCGAGCCAGCCAAGCCCGGCCGAGCCAGCCAAGCCCGGCTGAGCTGGCTGAGCGATGCTTGAACAGTGGATCGTGCTCTGCTCTTCCTTGACGTCGACGGGACACTGCTGCCGATCGGCGGTGGCGGACCCATGTATGGCGATGATGGCAATCCCCTGCTGGCCCGGCTCAACCCCGCGCTCGGCCCGCTGCTGCGGGCACTGCCATGCGACCTTATCTGGGCCACGACCTGGATGCAGGAGGCCAACGACGTCATCTCGCCGCGCCTCGGGCTGCCGGCGCTGCCCGTCGTGGCATGGTCAGATTCGGCCACCGGCGAGGACGAGGCGCTGCACTGGAAGACTCCCGACCTTGTCACCTTCGCCGCCGGACGCCCGTTCATCTGGGTCGACGACGAGATCGCCGGCGCCGACCGGGCATGGGTCAGGGTGCACCATCCCGGACCGGCGCTGCTCCACCGGGTCGACAGGCTGACCGGGGTCACCGAAGCGGACGTTACCGCCATCGCCAATTGGTTGCGCGAGTATTGAACCGCACGATCGCGGGGTACGTGTCACCAAGAGGCCCCCCGGCCCCTCGCCGGGAGAGAGGGAAGAAAAGTAGATGAATAGACGCCAAGCCCTGACCGGGCTCGCCGCTGCTGCGGCCGCAAGCGTCCTGGTCACCTCCGAGCGCGCCAGCGCGCACGATTTCGACCTTTTCCCCACGCTGATTCCGTTGCCGGACAACTGGCTACCCGAGGGCATCGCCATCGGCGCCCTCCCGTTCGCGTACTTCGGCTCCCGCGCCGACGGTTCGATCTATCGCGCGAACCTGGTTACCGGGCAAGGCCGCCGGCTTCCGGTGCCTGGACCCGGTACCCCCTCCGTGGGTTTGAAAATCGACAACCGCGGCCGGCTTTTCGTCGCCGGTGGCAACGCCGGCGACGGCCGGGTCGTCAGCGCTTTGACCGGTGAAATCCTTGCCAGCTACCAGTTTACGACGGCGACAAGCTTCGTCAACGATGTCGTCCTCACGCCGAAGGCCGCGTATTTCACCGACTCTCGCCAGTCGGTGCTCTATGTCGTGCGCATCGGCGACGACGGCCGGCTCGCCGCGAGCGCCGAAACGCTTACGCTCAGTGGCGATATCGTCATCAACCCCGCCGTCAACAACGCCAACGGGATAGCCCGCACCCCGGACCGCCAGGCCCTGGTCATCATCCAGTCGAACACCGGCATGCTGTTCCACGTCGACCCGTCCACCGGTGTCACCACCACCGTCGACCTCGGCGGCGAGTCGCTGCCCAACGGCGACGGCCTGCTGCTGGACGGCGAAACCCTCTACTGCGTGCAGAACCGGCTCAACACGGTCGCGGTGATGGACTTCGCCCCCAACGGCACGTCTGCCCGGGTGCGCGAGCGCGTGACCGACCCGAACTTCAACGTTCCCACCACCGTCGCCTCCTTCGGCCGCCGGCTCTACCTGCCCAACGCCAAGTTTGGCGCGGTCCCGCCGGCGACCACCTTCGAGGCGGTCGCCATCGCCAAGCCGTAAAGTCCACCCTCCACAGTCAAGGGCGCCCCGCTTGCACGCCGGGGCGCCCTTCTAAGCCGAAGCGTTTGAAACGTCGTAGCCCAGTAGTTCCATGGCCGCGGCGTTGTCGGGCCGGGACCAGAACAGACGGTGCAGATCTTCCGGCAGCTCATCCCTATAGGAACCCACACGGCCCCGGCGGAAGAACTTGCCGTCGACCTCTCGCAAATCTGCCAAAGTCGGGATCAGCGCGTGCACGTCAGGGTCAAAACTCGGCGCTACCAACGCCATCGCGCGGTCGATGGTCTCCGCGGGAGTCTCCACCAAGTCTTCATAGCGTACCAAGACCCGGTTGGCCTTCAAGGGCTGCACCCAGCTGAGCACGTTGCGTCCCCAGCTTCCCGTCCCGCGTAAGTCGTCCCGCAAGACCATTTCCTGCAGCTTCGGTCCAAAGCCGCTGGGATCGTCCTCACTGGACAACCTGGCCCAGGACACGAGCGCATCACGGCCGTCCCGCACCAGGCAGATCGCGCCATCGAGGGCATCCACATCCTCATCCAGCTGACGATGCGTCTTCACGAAGAAGGTATCCGCCGAGCGACGCATCTCGGCGATCGAGCCGGCGCGGTCAACCGCACCGATGAGACCCGGCCCGAGGCGATCCGCCACGCCATCGAGGTCGTAAATGACGGAGGTCTCCACTCCGTACCTACGATTCATGACGATCCGCATGAAGGTATTACCGGAGCGCGGAAACGACGCCACCCAAACAATCATGAGGTTACCGGGTTGGCGGTCCACAGTCCAAACGAGACACCCGTCGGGTCGAGGGCGATCGCGAACCACCGGTCGTCGCCACCCAGCTCGGTGCGGGCCCGCTCCACCTGGCCGCCAAGGGATTCTACCCGGCCCAGGGTCGCCTCCAGGTCGGACACCTCAACGTACACCCGGGTCCCGGCGTGCGGGGGGCGATCGGTGGCGGCCCGCTGGAGCCCTCCGATGCCGCGACCCTCGGCCTCGATGATCCAATAGTCGGCGCCGAGTCCGGTGTCGCCGAAGGCGGGCCGGAAGCTCCATCCCCACAACGTGCCATGGAATTCCCTGCACACGTCTGGCGAGCGGGTCTCGATCTCCCACCATACGATTTGTGACATGGGTTCGACTATGGCACAAGAGGCGTTGAAGCACCGCCTGCGCGCCTCCGGGTTCGCCGTCGAGGAGATCGCCGCCTCCGCCGGTGGAGTGATCGCGACCGCGGGCGTGGCGAATCTGCTGGGCGGGCAACAGGTTTTCGCCAAGACCCTGCCCGACGCCGCCGCCGACGGGATCTTCACCGTCGAGGCCGAGGGGCTGACCGCGCTGCGCGAGCTTGGCGGCGCGCGGACCCCGCAGGTGCTCGCGGCGACGGCGGATCTGCTTGTGCTGGAGGCGATGCGACCGCGCGACGACGGCGAGGCCTTTTGGGAAGCGTTGGGGCGCATGGTCGCCGGGCTTCACACCGCGACCGTGAACGACCGTTTCGGTTGGCATCGCGAGGGATGGTTGGGTCGCCTGCGGCAGGAGAATTCCTGGGATATCAATGGGTACCGGTTCTTCGCCGAGAGACGGATCCTGCGCTGGCTGCGCGAGCCGTTGGTGCAGGAGGCTTTCGACCGGGAGGATCGCCGCGCCCTTGAGCGCCTCTGCGAGGCGCTGCCCGAGTTGGTGCCACCAAGCCCGCCCGTGCTCACCCACGGCGACCTGTGGTCGGGCAATGTCCTAGCCGACCCGGCCGGCGGCGGCGGCCCGGTACTCATCGATCCGGCGGTCTCGTACACCTGGGCCGAGGTGGATGTGAGCATGATGTGGTGCGGGCTGCGCCCACCGGCCGCCGAGCGTTTCTTCGACGCCTACGCCGACGTGGCCGGGCTGGAGCCGGGCTGGCGGGAGCGGATGCCGATCCTGTTCCTGCGCGAGCTGCTGAGCCAGATCGCGCACGGCGACGGCGACTGGGGTGCCGCCGCGGCCGTGCGCGAAACCATCAGCCCGTTCAGAAGTTCAGCGCCCACAGGTCGATGAAGCCGACATCGGCGTTGGCGATGTCCTGCGCGCGCAGCCGCCACGTCCCGTTGGCCACCTCGCTTGACGCGTTGACCGTGTACGACTTGAGCACGTTGTCGCCGCTGTCGCTGTTGGCGAAGTCCTCCAGCAGATAGAGCGTGCCGTCCGGGGCGACCAGGCGCAGGATCAGGTCACCGCGGTAGGTGTGCTTGATGTCCACGTCGACGCGCAGTGTCGCCGGGGCGTTGCCGGAGACACCGGAGACGGTGATGGGCGAGTCGACAGTGCTGTTGTCGTTGATGGTGAAGTTGGTGGCGTTCTGGAACCGCGGGCCCGGTGGCGTGGTGCCGCCCCCGTTGTCGATCAGTGAGCTGATCTCGTTGTAGATCAGGCTCATCCGCGCGCCCTGGTTGTTGGGGCAGCCGCCAAGGTGGTGCAGCGCAAGGACCCTGTGGTTGGCCGACAGCACCGGCGAGCCGGAGTTGCCGCCGGAGGTGTCGCACGAGTACGACATGTTCCACGAGTTGTAGATGGCGGTCCGTACCGTGCAGTTGGCTCCACCCTGCGTGTCCTCGTAGATGGACAGTCGCTTGGCCGCGCCGTCACCGTGCCCGGGGATGTAGATGCGCTCGCCGTTGACCGGCGCGCGGGTCTCCAGGAACAGGGTGCCGAAGCCCTGGATCGCGGCGAAGTTGTTGACCGAGTAGAGCGTGTAGTCGAGCTGGCCCGAGCCGCCGGTGCTGGTGCGCAACATCTGCGCGCCGCTGACCTTGGTACCGGCGCCGGGGTTGTTGCCGCCGCAGGTCGCGCACTGGAAGTTGAACTGCATCTCGCTCGACTGCACCTGCGACTGCGTGGAGAAGCAGTGGTTGTTGGTGAGCATGCGGTTGGTGTTGCCCACGCGCCACGTGGTGCAGGAGCCGCCACCGCCGATGAGCAGTTTGGCGACCGCGGTGGAGCGGGCGAACTCGGTGGGGTGGCTGGATTGGTAGCACACGACGTCGCGGCGGGCGTCAGTGCTGCACACGCTCTGGATGCCGATCTCGTCCTCGGGCAGTCCTCGCCAGTACCCATCGATGGTGATCCTGGCGCCGCGGCCGTGGACCGTCACGATCGCCGTGTCACCGTCGATCGACAGGGCACCGAACCCGGACCGCTCGTGCACCGTGAAGTCGGAATCGTCGGAGGTCTTTACGCCGTGGTAGGTGTGGACCTCGGTGCCGGCCGGGTTGGCCACGGTGATGTAGTCGTTGGGCGCCAGGGAAAGCTGGCCGATGTGCACCTTGACGTAGGTGGCGCCCGGTTCGTGGATGACGTGGGCGGCGGTGGCCGCGGCCATCCCGGTTCCGGGGGCGGCGACGGTGAGGTTGACCCGCTTCTCCTCACCGATCTTGCGTGGGCCCTGGTCCGTGACGGGTTCCGCCGCAGCGGCCGGGCTGATCGGATAGATCACTGCCGCGACGATCATCGCCAGCAGTAACTTCGCCATTCGCATTGAGTGACCCTCCTCTATATGGATAGGTGCACATACGCTAAATGGCTTCGCCCAGATGTCAAGAGGCGCCCTTCATGCTTGAAGGGCGCCTTTTTGGGGGGTACCGGGAAGGATCAGGCCTGCTTGATGGCCGAGACCTCGAATTCGAGCACGATCTTGTCGCTCACGAGCACGCCACCGGTCTCCAGCGCGGCGTTCCACGTGATGCCGTAGTCCGCGCGGGAAATGGTGATCGAGCCCTCGAAGCCGACCCGGTTGTGGCCGAACGGGTCGGTCGCCGAGCCCTGGAACTCGAACGGGATGGTGACCTGCTTGGTCACGCCCTTGATGGTCAGGTCGCCGGTGAGCTCGAAGGTCTCCGCGTCCGCCTGGCGGGCCGCGGTCGACACGAACGTGATCTCGGGGTACGCCGGGATGTCAAGGAAGTCGTTGCTGCGCAGGTGGCCGTCGCGCTGCGCGTTGCGGGTGTCGATGCTCTCGGTCTTGATGGTGACGTTGACCGTCGACTTGCTCGGGTCGTTCCCGTCGAGGAAGCCCTCGCCCTCGAAGTCGTTGAACGCGCCGCGAACCTTCGTGACCATCGCGTGACGCGCCACGAAACCGAGGCGGCTGTGCGCGGGGTCAAGCTTGTACAGGCCGGTCAGCTCGGCAAGCTGCAGGGCGGTGGCTGTCGTCGTCATTTCGTGAACGCTCCTCAGTTAGTTGAACCTTCAACGACCACCTTAGCGCATCTTGTTGAATCGTCAACCACTGTGGCGTATTGCATAGTACGCGAGCGCGGTCAGCCAGGCCCATCCGGTGACCACCGCCACCCGCTGCAACAGCCCCGCCAGATCCACCCACGGTTCAACCTGCGCCCAGCCAATGCTGGACAATACCAACGCGCCGAGGTACACCACAGCGGACACCACGGAGTAAACCGCCCACGCCCGGCCCCGCCCGCGAGCGAACGCGAAAAAAGCCAGCAGCAGAGCCAAAAACCCGGCCAGCGAGACGGCATCGTGTCCCCGTCCGGCCGCGGTCAGCGTGGCGGGAGTCAGCGGGGTGCCCGGCGGGTAACCGTTCACCGGATCGCTGACGAAGATCCCCGCCCCGATCAAGCCCAGCGCCCAGACGGCGACCAGCCAGGCTCTGCGGGTACCCATTGAAAGTGAAAATGCGAGGGTGAGCAAACCCGCCACAATGAAGTTGGCCGATTGCACCCATCCGCCCGGACCGATCGCCAGGGAGCTGCCCGGATGGCGGAGCGGGTCATAATCCGGGCGGGCCGCCCCCTGGATCAACAGCACGATCGTGAAGAGCGGCCCCGCGATTACGCCGCACCACAACAGTTTTCTCATGTGCGTCAACTTTAGTTGACGCGGCTTGTTTCGTCAACTTCAGTTGACGCCGGCGGGCTCGAACAGCTCCACGAGGTTGCCGGCCGGGTCCTCGATCAGGATCTGACGCCCGCCCGGACCGGACACGACATCGCTGCGGAAGGTGAGCCCGGCCTTGCGCAGCCTGCCCACCTCGGCGTCGAAGTCGTCAAGAATCAGGTGGATGCGGTTGCGGCCCGCGGCCGAACTGTCGCCCGGCGTGGCCTTGGCGCCCGAGCTGGCCGGGCCGGAAAGAAGCAGCCGCAACGGCCCGCGCCGGACGTCGGCGAAAGCCGGTGCCGCGTCCCCGCGCAGCGTGAACCCCAGGTGCTTGGTGTAGAAGTCGACCGCCGCCGAGACGTCGTCGACGATGTATCGGACACTGGCGAGTTGGTTATCTTTGGTAGCCATCGCTGGCCCCTCCCATGTCATGGATCAGGTATCCGATGCGGGTGTCGAGCTCCTGTGCGGTGCGCCGGAAAGCCGCCTCGGCGGTGGGCTCGGGGATGCTCCAGTGAACCCGGCGAGGATCGCCCGGGAACTCCGGGAAAACCTCCCGGACCTTGTCGCACAGGCTGATGACGTAGTCGAAGTGCTGTCCGGTCATGGTTTCAAGATGCCGGGGCCGCTGCCCGGCGATGTCGATGCCGTAGTCCTCAGCGAGTACCCGGACGGTGGCCGGGTGAATCCGGTCGCGTGGACGGCTGCCGGCGCTGGTGACCTCGACGGCGCCTGCCGAGCGGTGGCGCAGCAGCGCTTCGGCGATGGGCGAGCGCGCGCTGTTTCCGGTGCAGGCGAACAGAATCCGCGACTGTCTCGGGAGATTGGGCTCCGCGCTATTGAACGCGGGATGCAGCGCGGCTCCGGTCGCGGCTTTTCCGAACGCGGGATGCAGGGCCGCTCCGGTCGCGGCTTTTCCGAAGGCGGGATGCAGGGCCGCTCCGGTCGCGGCGAGCATCTCCGCGCAGCGGTCGAGGTCCAGGTGGTAGTAGCCGTCCCGGGCATCGAAACTGCTCCGCCGCATCGCGACCAGCTCGCCTTCGCGCAGCAGCCGCAGGTGATACGACACCAGGTTCTGCGGCTGCCCGACCAGCTCGACCAGCTCGCGCACCCGGTAATCGCCGGTGGCGAGCGTGCTCAGCAGCTGCCACCGCACCGGATGGGCGGCCAGCCGCACGAAGGCCGGAGGAGCCACGTGCTCCAGAATACATCAAATCAATTTGATGTATTCTGTATGTCATCCTCGAAGGCGTGACTTTGAAGCTGGGGACGCACGTTGTCGACCCGCCCGTGGTGCTCGCGCCCATGGCCGGGATCACCAACCGTGCCTTCCGCCAGCTCTGCCGCGAGCAAGGCGCCGGCATCTACGTCTGCGAGATGATCACGACGGTCGCGCTCGCCCACCGAAACCCCAAGACCGACCGGCTGATCGAGTTCGGGCCGCAGGAGCAGCCGCGCAGCATGCAGCTCTACGGCGTCGACCCGGTCATCACGGCAAAGGCCGTGCGGCGGGTGGTGGACGAGGGTCTGGCCGACCACATCGACCTCAACTTCGGCTGCAGCGTCAAAAAGATCACCAGCAAGGGCGGTGGGTCGGCGATCCCGTGGAAGCGCCGCCTGTTCGGGTCGATCGTCAAGGCGGCCGTCGACAACGCCAACGGGCTGCCGGTCACCGTCAAGATGCGCAAGGGGATCGACGACAACCACCTGACTTATATCGAGGCCGGTCTC
>DASUXL010000292.1:0-3770 GCA_036377915.1 Candidatus Limnocylindrales bacterium | reverse complement strand
CCGCCGCGTTGCCGCTGCTCGGGCTGCCCCGAGACCAGCAGATGACGATCACCCGGGGGATGGCACCCAGGCGACGGCCAGTGGCTTCGGTGATCCGCAGGCCATGCGCATGATCCTGCTGCAGATCCTCACCGGCCGCCGCGCCAGCGAGATCCGCACCTGTGAAGCCGACTGCATCGAGTCGGTCACCGACGCCGCGGCCAGCGCCGCTGACGGGCAGGAGATCGCCCGGTTCCGTTATGCTCAAAGCAAGATCGATATCGCGCCGGACAGCATCCTCGTCGACCGCGACGTCACCGCGATCATCGAGGAGCAACGACGCTGGGCCCGCGACCGGTTCCCAGACGCCGCTCTGCGGCAGCTGTTCGTCCGGAGCCTGGGCAACCGGCTCGGCGCCAAAGTCTACCCGCCGGGCACCTACACCTTCCGGCTGCGCCAGTTCAGCGACCTGCTCCAGATCACCGACAGCAAGGGCCGCCCGGTCCGGCTCAGCCACACCCATCGCTTCCGGCACACCAAGCTGACCCGTGGCTGTAGCACTCTGAGGTGGCCCCACTGTTCTCTTCTGATCTGGCCCCACTTGGGACTGGACGTGGTGCGGGTGTAGCACTCTGATTTGGCCCCACTTGCTGTGGGCGTGGCGCGACACGCCGTCGTGTTGACCCTGGTCTGGGCTGGTCCGGCGGATATTGGTGGTGTCCGATGCTGTCCGTCTGCGGTGAGGTTGGGGCCGGGGATGGGGTCGAGGGTGGAGCTGTTCGCGGCGGTCCGCTTCGACTGGCAGCGCAACGGGTTGTCGATCCGGGCGCTGGCGGAGAAGTACGGCGTTCATCGGCGTACGGTGCGTCAGGCGATCGAGTCGGTGGTGCCGCCGCAGCGGCGCTCGCCGGTGCGGGCGACGCCGGTGTTGAACCAGGTACGCGGCTGGGTCGATGAGATGCTCAGGTGCGATCTGGAGGCGCCGCGCAAGCAGCGGCATACGGCCAGACGGATCTTCGCTCGGTTGGTCGATGAGCACGACGCGGCGGTGTCGTACTCGTATGTGGCCAAGTACGTGCATCGTCGCCGGCCGCAGATCGCGGCCGAGGCGCGGGGCCGGGCCGGGGTGTTGGACGGGTATGTGCCGCAGACCTATGAGCCGGGGGCGGCGGCGGAGGTGGACTTCGCGGACCTGTGGGTGTATCTGGCTGACGAGCTGACCAAGTGTTTCCTGTTCACGCTGCGGTTGTCGTTCTCCGGGCTGGGGGTGCACCGGGTGTTCCGCACGCAGGGGCAGGAGGCGTTCCTGGAGGGTCATGAGTACGCGTTCGACCGTATCGGCGGTGTCCCTTATGGACAGATCCGCTACGACAACCTGAAGTCGGCGGTGCGGCGGGTGCTGTTCGGACGTAACCGGGTCGAGTCGGTGCGGTGGCAGCAGTTCCGGTCGCACTACGGGTTCACGTCGTGGTATTGCATCCCGGGTCAGGAGGGGGCGCATGAGAAGGGCGGGGTGGAAGGCGACGGTGGCTGGTTCCGTCGTAACCATCTGGTCCCCGTCCCGCGGGTGAGCGGCATGGCCGAACTGAACGAGCGGCTGGCGGCGGCGGATGTGGCCAACGACGCCCGCCACATCGACGGCCGGGCGTCCACTGTGGGCGGTGACTTCGCTGCGGAGAAGCCGTTGCTGCTGCCGTTGCCGGCTGACCGGTTCGACACCGCCCTGTCACTGTCCACCCGAGTCGACCGGTACGCGCGGATCACGGTGCGGCAGTCCTACTACTCGGTGCCGGCCCGGCTGATCGGCGGGCGGGTGCGGGTGTCGCTGTCGGCCGAGGACCTACGCGTCTTCGACGGCTCGACGCTGGTGGCCACCCACCCACGGCTGACCACCCGTGGGGCCAGTGACCTGGTGCTGGATCACTACCTGGAGATCCTGCTGGGCAAGCCGGGCGCGTTACCCGGCTCGACCGCCCTCGCGCAGGCCCGCGCGAGCGGGGCGTTCACCGCCGCGCATGAGGCGTTCTGGGCCGCCGCCCGTGCCCGCCACGGTGACGCTGAGGGCACCCGGGCGCTGATCGAGGTGCTGCTGCTGCACCGCCGCCTGGACCGCGACGCGGTACTGGCCGGCATCCGCGCCGCGTTGGCCGTCGGTGCCGTGTCCGCCGACGCGGTCGCGATCGAGGCCCGCAAAGCCAGACCGAACGTCACCGGGTCGTCGCCGCCGGCGGCACCGCCACCGCGCCGGTCGCAGACAGCGTTGGTCACCCTGCAGGCCCGCCAGCACGCGCTGCGCCCGGACACCCGGCCAGCCCCGTCGGTGGCCGACTACGACCAGCTGCTGACCCGCGGCATCCGGCGGGGCGCGTCATGACCCGCGTCGTGCACCAACGTGACCAGCTCACCGACGCCGCCGCCGACGCCGCGATCGAGCAGGCCTGCCGCATCCTGCGGCTGCCCACCATCCGCGAGCGCTACCACGACCTCGCCGCCGCAGCAGCACGCCAACAGGCCGGCTACAAAGGCTTCCTCGTCGAACTGCTGTCGGTCGAGTGCGACGAACGCGAGGAACGACGCAAAACCCGGCTCGTGCGCGAAGCCGGCTTCCCCCGCACCAAACGCCTGGACACCTTCGACTTCAACGCCAACCCGCTCGTCGACGCCGCGCTCATCCACACCCTGGCCAAAGGTGCCTGGATCGCCTCAGGGCAACCACTGTGCCTCATCGGCGACTCCGGCACCGGCAAGTCCCACCTGCTCATCGGGCTGGGCATCGCCGCCGCCGAAACCGGCTACCGGGTGCGCTACACCACCGCCGCCGCCCTGGTCAACGAACTCGTCGAAGCCGCCGACGACAAGAGCCTCTCACGCACCATCGCCCGCTACGGCCGGGTCGACCTCCTCTGCCTGGACGAACTGGGCTACCTGGAACTGGACCGCCGCGGCGCCGAACTGCTCTTCCAGGTATTCACCGAACGCGAGGAACGCGCCAGCATCGCGGTGGCCTCCAACGCCGCCTTCTCCGAGTGGGCCCGCACCTTCACCGATCCCCGACTCTGCGCCGCGATCGTGGACCGGATCACCTTCCAGGCCGCCATCGTCGAGACCGGCACCGAGTCCTACCGGCTACGCGCCACGAAACGCAAACGCACCTGACAAAGATCAACTGGTTGCGGAAGGACTGCCATGACCGAACACGTCACCGCCGCCGAGATCGCCGACCTGACCCGCCGCCTGCGGCGCCTGCACGAACAACGCCCCGCCGACCCCCGGGAACAGGCCGAAATCCTGGCCCTCAAAGCCGATCTGCTCACACGCATCGCCGACCAGCGGGCCGAAGACTGGGGCCCCTCCGCCTACACCACCGAAGCCCGCGAGATCGCCCGCGAAGCCCAAGCCATCGCCGACAACGCACGCCGCCTCGCCCGAACCGGTGGGGCCAAATCACAGGAGAACCCGCCCCCGTTCTAACCCACCCAGTGGAGCCAGACCAGAGGAGAACTCCGGGGCCACTTCTGGTTGACACGGCCAGACGTGACCCGGCCGCCGTTCGGGAGGAATCGAAATGACCATGCCTGTCATGCCCGCACCGGATATGCCGAGCCAGTTGATGCGTCGCATGTTGCGGTGGCCGAAGATGCCGACCTCGGGCCAGTCGGGGTTGTCGCGGGGCCGGCAGGCGCCGAGGTTGAGGTCGGTCGGGTCGGTGAGGTGGAACCGGAACACCACTTCCAGGTGGGAGAAGTCCTCCAAGCCTTTGGTGGTGTCGGCGGTGAACCGGGTGCCGTCGA
>DASUXL010000291.1:0-4123 GCA_036377915.1 Candidatus Limnocylindrales bacterium | reverse complement strand
TCGCCGAAGGCCCTTCGCTGTGGATCGCCACCGCCATCCTCGTGGCCGCCGCGGCCGTGCACGTCATGGGCGAGCTGCGCCAGGCGGCCGGGTCGTGGGGCATCTCGTTCGACCTCGCACCCGACCACGCCCAGGGCCAGTACCAGGGCATGTACAACACCGGCTGGTCCCTGGCGGCCATCATCGCACCGGCCATACTGACCACCGTCGTTGTCGACTGGACCGGGCCCGGCTGGATCGTGTTCGGCGCCCTCTACGCCGCCACCGGGGCCGCCGTGCCGATCGCCGTGCGCTGGGCCCAACGCTCCCGCGTCCTGGCGGCGACCCTGAGCTAGCCAGCCCTAGACGTTGTGGATGGTGTAGGCGGGCTCACGCCAGCCCACGATCGCCTCGACCATGCGGGCCGCGTCGACCGACTCGCGCACGTTGTGCATGCGGATGATGCGGGCGCCCTCGGTGATGGCGAAGACGGCGGCGGCAAGGCTGCCGGAAAGCCTTTCGCCCGGGGGGCGGTCGAGGGTCTCCCCGATAAAATCCTTGTTGGACACGGCGGCGAGCATGGGGTACCCGATAGAGGCGATCTCCCGCAAACGCCGCGTGAGTTCAAGCGTGTGGCGGGTGTTCTTGTTCAGGTCGTGCCCCGGATCGATGATGATCTGTCCGGGCCGGGCGCCGTGGGCGAGCGCCAGCTCGACCCGCTCCCGCAGGAAAGCCCCGATCTCCCCGGCGACGTCGGCGTACTGCGGCTTGGGGAAGTGGACGCGCGGCTTGGCGCGGCTGTGCGTGACGATCAGCTGCGTCCCGGGCCGGGCCGCGACCAGTTCGGCAAGGATCGGGTCGTGCAGGCCGGTGGTGTCGTTGACGATGTGCGCGCCGGCGTCGAGCGTCGCGGCGGCGACCTCGGCGCGGAAGGTGTCGACGCTGATGACCAGGTGCGGATGGCGGCGCGCGGTCTCGCGCACCACGGGCAGCACCCTGTCCAGCTCCACCTCGGCAGGCAGCTCCCCGCCGTTGGGCGAGAACTTGACCCCGCCGACGTCGACCCAGTCGGCGCCTTCGGCCACCGCCCGGTCCACCGCCTCCAGCGCCCGGTCGAGGGCGAAGGTGGAACCCTTGTCGTAGAAGGAGTCCGGGGTGCGGTTGACCACGGCCATCACCGCGATCGCGCGGTCGAAGTCGAACTCGCGCCCGGCGATGGTGCGCACCGGTTCGACCAGCGGCGGAAGGTACATGATCACTACAGTAACAAACCGGAAACTCAGGCCCGGCCGGTGTTCAGGAAGGCGAGCACCGCCAGCACCCGGCGATTGTCGTCATCGGACGGTTGCAGGCCGAGCTTGCCGAAGATGCTCGCGGTGTGCTTGCCCACCGCGCCCTCGCTGATGAACAGCCGCTGCGAGATGGCGGTGTTGGAGCGGCCCTCGGCCATCATCGCGAGCACCTCCCGCTCCCGCGGGCTGAGCTGGTCGACCGGGCCGCCGGCGGGGCGGCTGCTGAGGATTTTGGCGATGATGTCGGGGTCCATGGCGGTGCCGCCGGTGGCCACCCGGCGCACCGCGTCGATGAACTGCTCGGCGTTGAGGACCCGGTCCTTGAGCAGGTACCCGACCCCGCCCGACCCGTCGGCCAGCAACTCGCGGGCGTAGAGCTGCTCGACGTGCTGGGACAGGACCAGCACCGGCAGCCCCGGAATCCGCCGGCGGGCCTCGATCGCGGCGCGCAGGCCCTCGTCGGTGTTGGTGGGCGGCAACCGCACGTCGACAACGGCCACGTCGGGACGGTGCTCAAGCAACGCCTCCAGCAGATCCGGCCCGGTCTCCACGGCCGCGGCGATCTCGAACCCGTACGAGCGCAGCAGCTGGATAAGGCCCTCCCTCAGGAGGTAGAGGTCCTCGGCGAGGACGACGCGCATGGGATCTCCATGATCAGTTCGGTTGGGCCGCCCGGCGGGCTGGAGATGGTCACGATCCCGTCGAAGATACCCAACCGCTGTGCGAGGCCGCGCAACCCACTTCCCCTGTCCGGGTCCGCGCCGCCCTGACCGTTGTCGGTGACCGCGATGCGCAGCACCTGACCGTCGAGCCGCAGCTCGATCGAAACCTTTGTCGCGCGGCCGTGCCTTGCCGCGTTGCCCAGCGCCTCGGCGACGGCGAAGTACGCGGCCGCCTCGATCGGGTCGGGCAGGCGCCGAGGCAGGTCCACGGTGACCGTGGTGGACAGCGGGCTGTCAAGGGCCATGGCGCGGACCGCATCTCCCAGCCCTCGCTCGGCGAGGACCGGCGGGTGGATACCGCGCACCACCTCACGCAGCTCCCGCAGCGCCGCCGCGGCCGACTCCCGCGTCTTGGCAAGCAGTTCCCGTGCCGCCGGAGGATCCGTGTCGAGCAGGCGCTCCATCGCGGCAAGGCCCATGCCGACCGCGACCAGCCGGGACTGCACCCCGTCGTGCAGATCCCGTTCGATGCGGCGCAGCTCGCTCGCGGACGCGGCGGTGGCGTCGGCGCGGGTCTGGGTGAGCTGCTCGACCCGTTGCGCCAGAACGGTTCCAGGGCTCGGCTGGAGCAGTACCCGGGTCCACCGGCCGTGCACCCGCAACGCCCACGGCGCGAGCTTGATGCCGGCCCAGGCGAACAGGAGCCCCACCGGAATGGCCGGCCAGGTCACGCCCGCTATGGCGCCGTACCAATCGTTTTCGGACGCGCCAAACACCATGTGGACTATTCGCGGCAGGACCAGGCCCCAGATCCCGTAGCCGACAAGGACGACCGGAACCCCGGCCAGCAGCCCGCCCACCAACGGGTCGACCAGGCGCCACAGAACCTCGCGCCAGGTCGCCGGGTCCTTGAGGAGCCAGTCGCTGCGCACCGCGAACGTCGCCCAGCGCCGGGTCTTGTACAGGTTCCGGCCGACCTGGAACATGCCCTCCGAGTTGGGGGCGAGGAGCGGCAGCGGGCGGTAGGGCGAGGCGATCCCCTGGCCGGACCAGCGCGCCAGCGAACGCCGCCAGTCCGCCAGGAAGCGCAGATCCTCCAGCACCCACGGCACGAAGAAGAACAGACCGAGACCGTAGCCGAGTAGGAGTCCCAGAATCGTCGCGGCCGCAACCGGTACCCCCAAAAGGCACAGCAAGAAAAGCAAACCCAGCTTGACCACCGGCTGCAACGCATCCCCGGTCCATTCCCGGATCGGATGCCGATCTGCCTGGGTCGTCGCGGGATCGGCGCGGAAGAACGGGCCGCCCAGCATCCGGCGGTAAAGGTGGGCCGCGTGCCTGACCGCGGCCGGTGCGATGAAGAACCCAACGGGCACAAGGGCCAGCGCCCAGAGGTAGCCGAACCACGGCAGCACCACGCCGGCCACCATCAGCAGCAGTGGCATGATCGCTATCAGCCCGCCGCTGACCGGCGCGGTCAGCATCCAGGTCAGGTCGCGCCAGGTGGCGTTGTCGCCGAGCAGCCAGTCCAGCCGGTCATGGATGGAAGGCCAGCGCGCGGTGCGGTACAGCTGGCGATCCCGGCGGTACCAGCCGTCGGGCTGCGGAACCGGCGGCGGGGGCGCCGGCTTGTAGGGCTCCCCGATCACGATCCCGGTCAGCCGCGCCGTGCGGTCGCGGACCAACCCGGTGATCCTGCGGCTCCACAGGATCGGAGGGGGAAGCAGGAACACGGCACCGAGCCCGAAACCGGGCACGAACGCGGCGAGGACACCGGCACCCCCGGCCAATCCGAGCAGCGCCAGCAGATACAGCTTTGCGCCCACAACGAGCGCCCGAAACCGTGCCGACATGCCGCAAGTTTGCCCGGCCGCCGGGGAGCGCCGCATTACCCCTATCCCCACACAGGGGTGGGGCTAGCCTCACCCCGGATCGGAGAGCTGAACGGATACCCGTGCCCGCCAACGATTTCTAATGTTTCTGGCATGGCAATCATCGAACTTTCCCACCTGGTAAAGAGATATGGCGACCGGACCGTGGTGTCAGACGTCTCCTTCACGGTCGAGCAGGGCGAGATCTTCGGCATCATCGGCCGCAACGGGGCCGGCAAGACGACAACGGTCGAGTGCATCTCCGGCCTGCGCATCCCCGACGGCGGCAGCATCAGCGTGCTGGGGCTCGACCCGCGCC
>DASUXL010000290.1:0-5803 GCA_036377915.1 Candidatus Limnocylindrales bacterium | reverse complement strand
CCGCGGTTCAGGAATTCCGCCGCGGCCACAAGGTTTCCGGACTCCCGATGGGCGACGCCGAGCTTGCCCAGCGCCGCGGACCGTCCCTGTTCCCAGCCGTCCTGCTCGCACAGGGCAAGCGCCCGGGTGAAGTGTTCGATCGCCTGCCTGCGCTGGGAGCCGGCGTCGCCGGTATCGCCGAGACTCAGCAGCGCCGCCGCCTGTGCCCGCTGGTTTCCTTCCGCCTCGGCGGCGGTGAGCGCGGCGCGGGCGGCTTCGGCCCAGTCCGGATTGGACCGGCGCAACCGGAAATAGCCGCGCAACGTGTCCGCCAGCATCCAGGCGATCTCGCGCGGACCGTTCGCCGCGCAGTACCGGATGACGTCCATCAGGTCCGGCCGTTCAGCGTCCAACCAGGACAGTGCGGTCGCCTTGTCCGCGAAGGATCGCACGGGCACTGCCGGTGCGGGCAGCGGCAGCCGGAGCTTCTCCGAGTACAGCGAGGTCGCGGCAGCGTCCGCCGTGAACAGGTAGTAGTCGAAGAGACGGCGCAGGCTTGTCATCCCGTCAGTTCCGCGCTCGGCCGCGTACTCGCGGAGAAGTTCGTGGCAGGCATACCGGTCAACTGCCCGGCGGCCGATGAGGTGCGCCGTTGCCAGCCGTTCAAGGCGCTGCCTGGCCACGGACGCCGTCGTGGCCGTCATCGCCGCGGCCGCGTCAACCGTCAGCTCGGTGACCGGCACCAGCCCGAAGCACCGGAACAGGCGCTGCTCCTCGGCTCCCAAGGCGTGGTACGAGAGATCGAAGGCGGCACGGACCCCGCTCGGCTCATCGCCGTCGACCTCGAGCGCCTCCAGCCGCCCGCCCCCGGCGAGTGCCGACGCATACTCCGCGACGCTGATTTCGGGCCGGACGGCGAGGTTTGCGGCGGCGACTCGCAGGGCCAGCGGCAGGAACGAGCACGCCCGCGCCAGGTCGCTCACGGCCTCCGGCTCCGCCGCGATCCGGTCGGCGCCAAGGATCGTGGCCAGCAGTGCCCGCGCCTCCGCGAGGTCGAGCACATCGAGTTCAAGCTGCACAGCTCCGTCGCGCACGACCAGACCGGTGAGCAGGCGCCGGCTGGTGACAAGGACCAGGCAGCTCGCTCCGGCCGGGAGCAGCGGCCGGACCTGTTCGGCCGTGGCGGCGTCGTCCAGGACCACGAGGACGCGCTTGTCGGCAAGGACCGAGCGGTAGAGGCCGACGGCCATGCCCGTCTCGACCGGGATCCTGTGACCCTGTACCCCCATGGCTTGCAAAAGATGGGCCACCGCGCCCATCGTGCCCGTGGGCCCGTCAGCCGAGTGCCCCCGAAGGTTGACGAAGATCTGCCCATCCGGGAACCGCTGCCGGACCTGATGCGCGAAGTGCAGGGCCAGGCTCGTCTTGCCCACACCGGGCATGCCGGCGATGGCCACGACCCCCACCGTGCCTTGCGCCGCGCCGCTGGGGAGCAGCTCGTCCAGGCGCTTGAGATGGTCCCCGCGGCCGGTGAAGCCGGGCACGTCGGGCGGCAACTGCGATGGGACGTCCGCAGCGGCGGTGGCCTCGCCGGCCCGCGCGGGCACCTCGCGCACCGGATCCCGTTGCTGCTCTTCATATGCCCGCCGCCACAACTCACCGAACTCGCCGACGTCGCCGCCGAGGTGCCGGACGATCTCGCGGACCACCTCCCAGCGGGACAGGCGCGGGCTGGCGAACGTCTCGTGCACGGTCGTCGGGTTGAATCCGTTGGGCCGTCCGGCACCGCGGGTCAGCCGTTGCATCTCCCTCGTGCTCGGCCTGCCGGCGGCGACGTGCAGCTCGTGCAGCCGGTCATAGAACACCCCGATCGGGCCGTCGGGCACCAACGGCTTGCTCAGGCGGCCCATCGACCGTCCCGACGATCACCGCGGGCGCACACATCCATCGTCATCACATGATGCCAGTGCCGTGCCACAACCCGCCACCCACCGGGGCGTTTGCCAGGCAATCGCCCGAAAACCGGCGCAGATCAGGGCGATTGCCTGGCAAACGTCCAAGAGGGCACCCGACGGGCTGTCGCTGACTGTCAGCGACAGCACCGGCGGACAACAACACTTCCGGCCACCGGTTCTCGCTCCCATCCTGATGCGGGACCGCTCGGCTCGAAGGAGAAAACATGCTAGGTAAGCGCATCCGCAACATCATGATCATCATTGCCGCGTCGATCGGCATGGTCGTCACCAACGCGGGGACGGCCCACGCCGGCACGTCGACCTACAGGTACAGCTTCGAAGGCGACCCGGCCGCGACGTGGCGGATCGAGGCTTACGGCAGCAGCGCCGGCGGGTTCGACATCAACGCCGGGGTTGCCAGATCCTTCAACAACAACGCCTGGCTCACCTCTGCCACCAGTTTCTCCGCGGTCGGGATGGAGTTCACCTTCTCCTCCCACCTGGTCTCAACCTGCTCCGCGAACATCTACATCTCGTCGTTCGGAGTGAGCCAGGTCAACCTGGAGGTCATCGATCCGCGAACCTGGACCGGCACCTGGTATACGTTCACCCTCACCAGCAGCGCTTACACCAACGTGTCATTCCCGTCGTGGTCAGGAAGCAACCGGACAAAGTTCCTGCGGGTCGCGCTGATCGGCAGTAACCGGAACTACGGAATCCTGATCGACGACCTCACCGTCAGTTGTACGACCCGCTACCCGTGACAGAAGGTGGGGTGGCCGGGCGAACCGGCCACCCCACGCCCGATTTTTTATGGCGCGATCGTGTTGAGCACCGCGAACTTGTCGGCGGCACCGCCGTTGGAGACCGCGACGATTTTGCGGGTGATGGCGTGGCTGCCACCGGCGGGGATGGTCAGCTGGAACTTGGTCATGGTGAAATTGCTTTGGGAGTACCCCACGAACGGCCCGCTGGATTCGCTATAGATCAGGCCATAGGTCTGGTTGTCCGCTCCGGTGCCGGCTTGCCCGATCCAGCGATGCGGATCCGGCGTCTGGGTGAACGGCCCGCCACCGGTGACCACCGGGTGCCCGGAGACGGCGCTGCGCGAACCGGCCCCGTCGTGGTCGAGGGCGTCACCGGCCCAGACCGACAGCGAGGCCGCCGTCGTGTTGCCGAATTCCGTTGTGGCCGTGACGAACGGGTCGTCGGCGGTGGCCGTGTAGGTGGTCACCACGGTCAGCCCGGGATGCTCGGCCGACGTGCCCGTCACCCGCACAACCGCCTTCTCGCCGGTGTTCTCGACGATCCGCACCTCGGTCGAGCGGACCTGCAACTGCTGCCAAGCGCTGCCGCCCAACGGTTCCGCACTGCTCACGTACGGCAGGTTGATCCAGTCCAGCTGGTCCGGCTGTCCCTTGACTGCCAGGTCGAGCACCTTGCCGGTGGTGGAGTTGTCGAGCTGCGGGTCGTTGAAGACCTTCGCCACCACCATCGCGAGGTGCTTGTTCTCGATGACGACGTCGTTGAGCCCGCCCTCGGCGAGGCCGCCGGTCATCCGCTTGCCGATGGCGGCGTCCACATTGACCGGTGACATCTCGAGGTCGACAGTGTATGTGCCGGAGTCGCCGACCTGGATCGTTTCGGCGGCGGTGGCGTAGCCGAGCTGGGCGGCCTGGATCGTGTAGGTTCCCGGTCCGTTTCCGATTGCTATGTGGTACCGGCCGGAGCTGTCCGTAGTCGTAAAACCGATCGCTGAGCCGTTGTGCACCAACGAAACGGTAACCCCCGGGCCCGCTGCGGTGACCGTGCCGGTGGCCGCGGGCCAGCGCGCGGCGGCCGGACCGCCGGGCGTGAACGCGTAGAGGTTGCCGTCGAAGGCACCCACCACGACGGTGTTGCCGCTGACCGCCGGACCGGCCGACACCCAGGTCCCGATGTTGTGTTCCCACAACGGCTGCCCGGTCAGCGCGTCCAGGGCATAGAACCTGCCGTTGTTGGCGCCCACGAACAGCGTGTTGCCCGAGAGCGCGGGCGAGGTGAACGAGCCGCCCCGGTACTGCGAGCCGGGCAGGAGCCGGTCCCAGATGACGGCGCCCGTGGCGGCGTTGAGCGCGGTGACCGCGCCGCTGGGGAACGCCATGTATACGACGTCACCCCGGACGGCCGCCGCCGCGGGGGTGGCGCTCTGGTTGACCAGCGACGGCGACGAGCTGCGGTAGGTCCACAGGGTGGCTCCGGTCGCGGCGTCGCGGGCGATGATGCCGTTGTTGGAGCCGATGAACACCCGGCCACCGGCGGCCGACGGTATGCCGTCCTGCCAGCCGCCCAGTGCCGCGGCGGCCGTCCACTCCCGGGCACCGGTCGCCAGGTTGTAGGAGATCACCTGGTCGGCGGTCTGGCTGCCGACGAACACGCGGCCGTCAGCCACCGCCGGGGTGCCGTCGCTCATCGTGGCACCGGCCATCGCCGAGGCCCAGATCCGTTGGCCCGTCTTGACATCAAGCGCGACGAGCAGGCCGCTGGCGGCCTCGCCGTGCCGGGTCTGATACGGGAAGAGCACCTTGCCGTCGGCCACGGTCACGCCGTAGTAGCCGTACGCGCGCTGGTTGAAGCCCTCGGGCGCGGGTTCGGGGTCGTGCCGCCAGACCAGGTTGCCGGTCCCGGCGTCGAGGGCGAACAGCGTGGCCCGCAGGGTCGGGACGAGAACCATACCGTCGGAGACGGCGAGGGAACCGTGAACCGACGACGGAACCTTGTACGTCCACAGCTTCTTGCCGGTCGCGAGGGAGACCGCGTGCACCGCGCTGTTGCCGTCGCCGTTCTCGTCACGGGTACCCGCGTACACCACACCGTCCACGATCACCGGCGAGCCGGTGAGGAACGTGCCGTCGGTGCGGTACGACCACGCGAGCCGCTGCCCCGCCTCGATGGCGTCCTCGGCGACACCGCCGTGCGCGGCGTTGCCGTGGTGCTGGGGCCAGTTCGCCCCCGCCTGCGGCCTGATCGCGCGCTCGCGGGTGAAGGTGAACGACGAGCTTGCCGACCACGCCTGCCCGGTCTTGTCGAAGACCTCCACGTCCACCACGTGCCTGCCGGGGCGGCGGCGGTGCTCGGGCAGGTCGGAGTACCAGGTGAACTCGCCGGACTTGGACAGCTCATCCCAGCCGCCGCCGTCGATGCGGTACCGGGCGCGGACCGGGGCATCGCTTGTGTCGTAAGCGTTGACCTGGATACCCGGGAACCCGTCGGACGGCACGACCGTTCCCGGTGCCGGGCTGACGATCGTCAGGTCCTTCTCCGCGCCATACATCCGGAACGGGTTCTCGAACGCCTTGTTGTTCATCGTGACGAACCGGAAGCCGCGCGGCGAGTTGTCGATGGTGTACGAGCTGGAGTTGGTCTGGATGTGCTTGGCCGTCCCGGCAAACGCGCTGTTGGGCTCGACGTCGTTGGAGTGCTCGTGACCGACCAGGATCAGCTCGGCGCGGTACTGCTCGAGAACCGTGCCGTACTGGTCGTAGACGTTGGGTGAGCCGAACGGGACGTTCATCGGCTGGTGCGTGAGCACGACAAGGTGCTTGTCCCCGTTGACGTGGCGGGCAAGGTCGGCCTTGACCCACTCGAGCTGCTCCTCGAACGGGGCGGCGCCGTTGTTGTCAAGCACCAGGAAGTGGCGGTTGCCGTAATCGAAGGAGTACCACTCCGGGCCGACGTGCCTGCGGTAGTTGTTTATCCGGGCGGCGTATCCGGTACCCGCTGAATATTCATGGTTTCCCACAGCAGGCCACACCGGAACCTTCGACTGCGCCGTGCCCGCCTTGTAGTTGACGAACTCGGCGTCGGTCGCGTTGTTGGTGAGATCCCCG
>DASUXL010000289.1:0-19552 GCA_036377915.1 Candidatus Limnocylindrales bacterium | reverse complement strand
CATCCTCCAGCTGCTCGCAGTCCGAAACGGCGTTCGGGTCGGTGGTGGAGTCGTTCCACCGGGCCGCCCAGTTCAGGTCCGAGAACGCGGTGAAGTCGGCCGGGGCGACCTGCAACGAGCCCTGCGTGCTGGGCGACAGGGTCGTCGCCTGCGTCACGGTGACGGTCGGCCGGCCGCCGGCGGGTGCCGCGGGCGTCGTGGTGGGGGTCGCGCTGCTCGACGTCGTGGCGGGGAGGGCGGCGCCGACGCTGGGCTGGCCACCGACCGAGCAGCCAGCCAGGAGCGCGAGCGAGGCGGCCAGGACTACCGGGCGAACCCTGCGAGCCATTCCTGAACCGCCTTCCAGCGCTCGTCGCACCACGCGTCAGGACACCCAGTGCACCAGGTCAGCGGTCCGGTCGACACCGCCGACGTACACCCGGATGTCCTCCTTCAGCTGCTTGTTCACTCCGCCGTACGAGGTCGCCCCGATGTACGGCTTGATCCGGATCTTCTGCCCCGGCGCCAGCTTCGGGTCGTTGATGATCACCTTCGTGCTGTCGAAGGTGGAGAACGTCGACAGGTCCATCGGCATCGCGCTGGAGCCGAACGAGGGTCGGTTGAAGGTGAACGTGCCGGTGTTCTGCTCCATGTTCACCGCCTTGTGGTTGTTGTCCGCCACCAGGTCGTTCACCGTCGCGCCGTTCGTCTTCCAGAACGTGATCGCGCTGCTGTGCTTATTGTTCACCGAGCGCAGCCCATTGATCGTCAGGTTTGTTGATCCGTTCGCGCCGAACCCGGCCGCGCTGACGTTCTGCCCGTCGATAACCAGGTTGCTGTAGACGTTGTCGGTGCTCGCGTAGTCGTTGACGACGAACGTCTCGCCGGGGGGTGAGCTGCTGTTGCCGGCGATGCCGACGAGCTTCACGTTGCCGATCTTCGCGCCCGTCGTGCGCATCACCCGCAGCCCGTTGTACAGGTGCCCCTGGTCGGTGGCCTGCACGGTGAAGTCGCCCAGCGACGGCGAGCCGCCCTGCACCGTGAGCAGTGAGAGCTGGTTGGTGGACATCGACGCGGTCGGGATCCGGCCCGCCTTGGTGGAGGTGTGCGGGGCCATCCGGAGCACCGTGTCGGCCATTCCGGCGCCGCGCAGGTTGGCCACCTCGGCGCCCCAGTCGTTGTCCTGGAAGTCGGCGAAGGTGAACGTGCCGGCTGGCAGGGTGGTCTTCCCGGCGGCGACGAGGCCGCGCAGGTCCCCGTCCACGACCGGGGCGGGTTTCGGCGGCGCGGTGGTGGCCACCGCTGCCGGTGTCGGCCTCGCGGTGGGTCGCGGCGCGGGGTCCGGGGCAGCGAGAGGGCGGACCGCCCAGTCCCCGTACGCGACACCGATCGGACCGGTCGCCAGCCGGGACACATACGCCCACAGGCTGACCGCCCCGGGCGCCGTGAGCCGGTCGGCCGAGGTGTCCTGCGCTGTCGCCTGCCAGGGCGGGGTGGGTGTGCCGTCGACCCAGGTGCGCACCGCGACGTGCACCGGGTCCGAGCCTCGTACCTTCGCCTCGAACCGCAACCGCTGCCCGGAAGAGGCAGTCAGGTCGGTGGCTGCCGAGGCCAGGTACGCCTCGCTGCCGTCCCCGGCGACCCGACTGATGCCGACGCCGATGCGCCCGGCGTCCAGGAACGCGACCTTGGCGCGGTAGCTGCGGCCGTCCTGGTGGCGCAGCTGCACCGCGTTCCACAGCCCGTTCGTGCCGCTGCGGATGGCCGGGGCCACCAGCGTCCCGGTGACGCTGACGTCGGCCACCACCGGGCCGGGCAGCACGGCCAGCGCCGACTCACCGGCAGGCAGCGGGGCCACCGTCGCCGTCGAGCCGTCGAGCGTGATCTCGGCGGTGCCGGCGTTCGCTGGCAGGACGACGGCCGACAGGCCGAGTCCCACCGTCACGGCAGCGACCGCGGCCGCCCGCCACATTCTGTGTCCGCGCATGCGTTCTCCCTGCAAGTTGGGGGGTGATGTGTTCGTCCTACCGCACGACGCGATTGCTGTCAAACGGCCGACCAGGGCGACTCCCAGGGCGGCTCCTCGTCGGGGTCGGACGTGACCACCCACTTGACGACGTGCGCATAACTGACGAACAGCACCGTGCGTTCGTCGTCATCGCCGAATGTCATCCAGCTGTCGCGATCACGTGATCGTGCGGCGAACTCTCGCACGATCGCCGGAGTGATGCCGTTGATCTCGCTGGTCGAGCCGTCGCTGTGATGGATGGTCAGTTGGGCCATCGGTAGGTCTCCTGCCGTTCGTCACTGGTGCGCGTACTCGTCGGTCAGCTGGTCGAAGGACAAGACGGTCTTCGGGCCGCCATCCTCGGCGACAGTGACCGTGCCAGCCGGGAAGTCCACGAGGTAGTCGAACGCCTGCCTGCGGATCGGGCCATCGGTGGTGACGATGATGCCGCTCGCGGTCATCGCGGCGAGGTCGCCCTGCTGCTTGCGCAGCAGGGCGTAGTACTCCCGGTCCGGACCCGCCGACACCTGCTCGGCCCAGTCCGAGTACTTGATCCGGTCCTCGGGGGTCGGTGTGGCCAGCTGGTCAACCCGCCGGGCAGCGGCCAGGGCGTCCGCCAGACCGGGGACGGCCAGCGCAGCGGCAAGGTCCGGCAGCACGGCGTCGGGGTAGCCGTCCCAGCGCCGGTAGTGGCGGAACGGCTCGGAGCCGTCGAGCAGGGTGACGGTGAACAGCGCTCTGGTGCCCATGGTTACCAGTACCTCTCGTCTTCGGGAAGGGGATTGGTTTGATCGGTCATCGGGTCTCCTCCGGGAGCTCCAGCAGCAGGGCTGTGGCGAGTTCGGCATGGTCGGCGCACAGCAGGCCGCGAGCGCGCGGCGATGTGCACTCCTCTTCGCAGGGCCACTGGCAGCGGTCGATCCATGGGTTCGCCATGTCGGACGGGTCGTTGATGGCCGCCTGGCGGCCGTGTTCCCAGGCAGCGGCCAGGGCCTCGCGCAGCAGCGCCTGTAGACCGGGGTTGTGTTGCACCCAGGACAGCAGCGGCGCGGGCCAGGTCTCGCTCACCGGTCCACCTCGGGCAGCTCGACCACGGTCACCCGGGGAGGGAAGTCGGAGGGCATGTCGGTCTCGCCGTCGTCGTACTCGCCCGGGTCCTGCTCATTGCCGCTTCGCTCGTACTCCTGCGCGGCGGCCTTGGCTTGTTCCTCGGTGTCAAAGTGGCCCAGGTGGACGCTCTCGTTCTCTTTCTCGTTCATGTCCTCGTCGCGCGAGATCAGTTCCACACTCCACCTGTCGGCTGAACCATCCGGCCCGATTGACCAGTACGCGTACCGGTATAGGCGGCTGTCGGCGTTCTGGTCACCAGGCTCGTCGGTGCCAGCGTCTTCCCATTCCAGGGGTTCGTCCTCGTCCGGCTCCTGCTCGTCGTCCTCGGAGGCGAGCAGGTCGTCCTCGAACAGGGCGCGGGTCAGGGCCTCCAGCGCGTCGACCGTCTCAGCGAGACGGAACGGTTCGGCTCCCCACTGCTGCCACCCGCCGTCCGTCGCGATGCTGAACTCGCTGGTCGAGCCGTCAGTCAGGGTGATGGTGCCGGTGATGCGGCTGATCTTGGTCATCGGTCCACCTCGGGCAGGTTGTCGTCGGCGGTGCGGGCTTGGCGGAAGTCGGCCAGCTCGTCCACCCAGCCGAACTGGTAGTCGGGGCCTCGTGGCGGCTCCTCGTCCCGCAGTTCGCCCGCGCCGATGTCGAACAGCTCTGCGATAAACAGCGCCAGGGCGTCGGCGGCTGCGGCAGGCTCGTCGTCCTCGCTCGGGGCCTCGGTGGTGGCGTAGTACAGGCGCAGCGCGTTGACTGCCTCGGCGCGGGCCTGGTTCAGCTGCTCCGCGAGTTCGTCGGCGGTGATGGTGATCGACATCCGTCAGTCCTCCGGGGTGGTGCCGTAGCCAGGGGTGGTGCCGTAGCCAGGGGTCTCCGGGTAGTTCCAGATCGCGTCGTCGTTGACGTTGACGCGCAGCCGGTCGGGAGTCGGACTCCAGGTCGGGGTGTCCAGGTAGACGACCAGCGATCCGTCGTGCACGACGGGTGAGGCGTCGGGGTCTGTGGTGTTCAGGGTGACCGTGACGAGTAGTTCACGGCCGTCCGGGTGGCGTACGGACAGGCTCGCGGTGGGCTCGCTGTCGGACAGTTCGACGTCGTGACCGTGTGACATGTGATTCTCCCTACGGGTTGTGGTCTGTACGTTCATACTACCGCATGGTGCGGGTTGGGTCAAGCCGTCCCGTTCACTGGGATGCGAACGATCTGGCCATGATCATCCATTTCGCGGAACCCATGCTCGGCGAAATGCTGATTCAGCTTGTAGTTGTCTCTCGGCCGGTAACCACACCGACACCCGGGCCAGGCTCCCGGAACGAACCGGTTGGCATCAGATCCGTGCGAGGCATCACCGGCCCACTCGCCTCGGTCGATACGATCGACCTCGGCGGCGATGCGGGCCTTGACGGTGACGAGCCGTTCCTTGTCGGCCTGCACGACGGCGCGGAACGCGACCCGGCGCCGCCCGTTGACGCGGAGGGACACACGCTCGGCGAAACCGCGTCGGACGAGCGCGCCGAGGGTCCGGCTCGCGCCGTTCGGCACGGTGCCCATCGCGGCGGCCAGCGTAGGCAGGTCGACCGGGTACGGGTAGGCCGAGAGCAGGATGTTGACGGCGGTCGAGGAGTTCTGCGCCCGATGGCCGGGCATCAGAGGGTCACCGCCAGCACGTCCTCGACGTGGACCTCGGTGCCGTCCGCGAAGACCAGGCGTGCGTCGCTGCCGGTGATGCGGACGCCGACCAGGTCGCCTGTGTAGACGCGGTAGGCGTCGAATGCATGCGACGGCGGGCAGGCCACCACGACGGCGGGCGACGGCACGGGGCCGGCAAGGCCTCGTGTGAGGCCGGGGATGATTTCGCGGAGCAGCGCTCCGAACGTGGTCGGGACCCCGCCGCCCGAGGCGAGGCGGATCTGACCCTCGGCCATTCGGCAACGGGCGGTGGACAGTGCATGGGTGCGGGAGCAGACGTGCAGTTGGGTCACAGTGGTGGTGGGCATGTCAGTTCTCCTCGGGGTCGTTGCCGCCGCCCGCGACCTGGCCGTCGCGGGTGATGTACCCGGCCTCGATCAGGTCGCGGGCGGTGCGGCCGTAGCTGCCCTGCAACGTCCAGGCCAGGCCGGTGCGGACGAGATCGGCGAAGAACGCGACGAACTCGCCTTCGTCCAGCTCGCCGTTCTCGTACGCGATGATGGTGTCGATGTCTGGCATGTCAGACCTCGACGATCTCGAAGTCGGCACCCTGCCGGGTGCGGAACGCCTTGATCGGGGTGAGCGCCTGCCGGTACGCGGCCGGGGTCGCCCGGGAGAGGTCGTGGAGGGCCGCGTAGGTGCCGTCGCCGGTGATCAGCGCTTGCAGCTTGGCGGCGGCCCGGATGGGCTTGGGCCAGTAGGCCCAGCCGTCGCTGTTGGCGTCGGTCCAGTCCCGCAGGTTCGCAAGGGTGCGGGTGGCAGGTCCCAGCACCGGGTGGTCCGTGTACCGCTCGTATGCGCGGGCGATGTCCCAGTCGTTCATGAATCGCATCAGGTGCTCCCTACGGGTGGTTGGTCTACTCATCGTACCGCATCGTGCGGGTCAGTGTCAAGCGGCTTCGCGAAGCTGCTCGGCCAGCTGGAGGCCGACATACTCGGTGTAGGCGGGTGGGATCGCCTCGGCGATCGAGCGACGGTCCCAGGTCCAGTCGATGCCCATGGCCTCGCGCCACTGCGCCACCGTGCCCTTCCCGCCGCCTTCGCCGTACACGGCGAAGTAGGGCCCGGTAAACCACTGCCCGTGTCGCATGCCCGCCACCCTGCCGCGGTGGGGCAGGTGCTCCGGGGGCGTCACGTCCAGGCCCTCCACCTCGAAGTACCGGTGTCGAATGACGCCGAGGCCGAACATCTCCCCGCACAGGGTCAGGTCCCGGCGCACCTGCGCACCCTGCACGTTCTCGATGACGAACGGAAGGCCGGTCAGCTTCAGCAGCTCGCGGGTGGCCGGGATCAGGTTGGTGTGCAGGTGCGAGCGGGTTTCGCGGTTCGTCCCCTTCGTGAGCGCCGTCGAGGCCTGGCACGGCGGCGAGGCGTGAATGACGTCGAAGTCGCGGACGACGGCCGGGTCGAGCAGGGTGCGCAGCGCGTCGGCCCGGACGAACTCGAACGGGTAGTCGGGCTGGGGTTCGGTGTCCACGCCGACGACGTCGAAGCCGGCGCGGTGATAGCCGACGGCGGTGCCGCCGACCCCGGCGAACAGGTCGAGCATGCGGGGTCGGGCGGGCATCCGGGTCAGGCCCGCGCCGTGGGCAGCCCGCCGACGAGGCGCGCGATTTCGTCGGCGATCGCGGTGAAGGACCACTCCGCGTCGAAGTACACGGTCTCGCCCTCGTCGTCCTCCCAGCCGCGCGGGTGGGCGCTGGCGGACAGTTCGTGCAGGCTGGCCGGGCTGGCCTCCGGGTCGCTCCACAGATACGTGCCGGGGCCCACGGTGACGTTCGGCGCGTCGTCCTCGGTCAGCGACCGGTCGAGCGCGGCCGCGTCCCTGGCGACGTGCAGGGTGGCGACGTTGCCGCCGGTGTGTTCGATCGTGGCGGCCAGCCCGCGGTCGGTGAGCAGCCGCGCCAGGTGACCCAGCGCGAACGTGGCGTTGTCCTGAAGGACGGTCATGGGGGGTTCCTCTCGATGGTTGGGGACGGTCACGAGCCTGACAGGTGGGACGCGACGTCGGCCAGCGGAACGCGGGTCAGCGACTCGGGCGGGCAGCGCAGGTAGCGGCCGCCGTCGCCGCCCAGCGGGTGCACGTTCACCCGGGCGCCCTTGTCGGCGAACACGACCCACAGGCCGGTGCGTCCGGCGACGGTGACGACCTCGCCGCCGAAGAATCCGAGCGGCTGCGGGACGTAGGGCACGCCGAGTGTCGAGGCGGTCTCGTCGGATGCGGCGATCAGGTAGGCGTACGGGCAGCGCAGGCCCCGCCCGCCTCCCGCCGGGGTGAGGGTGGCGTTCTTCGGGCCTTTGCCGGTGATGGTCCAGACGCCGGGGTAGCGGTGGGACTGCGAGGCGACCAGGGTGACGCGCTGGCCGATGGTGGCGCTGGCCTGGGTGAGCGTGTCGGACATGTGGTTCCTTCCCTACGGGCTGTTGGTCTCTTCAATCTACAGCGTGGTGCGGTGGTGTGTCAAGGGGTCCGGCTCACCGGACGCGGGCCAGCTCGGACGGCAGGAACCAGGCGTCGGGATCGGTGCCCGGTCCGAACCGGACCCCGACCTCGCCCAGGTGCGTGCCGACCACCACGCCGGGATGGCGCCAGTACGCCAGCCGCGGGCAGCGCACCAGCACCGCATCCCCCGGCCGGAAACGGGGCTGAGCGCGATTCTGCGTGGTTGGGACGGGCTGGCGGGTGCTTCCCCCTTCGGCAGGGGTCGATCGCACGGGAGGCGCAGGCTGGGCTCGGCGGCGGTGGGTCACCGGTGCTGCCCGGTCGGCTCGCGCTGCATGAGCGCGTCCAGGCACGCGTCGCAGGTGACGGCGTCGGCGTTGCCGGTGGACATCGCCGGGTCGGTCGGGCGCCCGCAGGCGGTGCGCCGGTCGCTGACGACCAGCGGGATCTCCTGGTCGTCCAGGATGACGTCGCCGCGCTCGTCGGTGCGGACCGTGCGGTTCGCGTGGTGCAGGCGCAGGTCGATCTCGGCGGGTTCGGCCGCCGGTTTCGCCGCCCGCGGTGTCGGCGCGGTGCGTTCGGGGTCGGGGTAGCGGGGGCCGGTCAGGCGCAGGCGCATCACCTCGGCGCCGTGCGGCGCGTCGACGCCCTCGGGCAGGATCGCGACCCGGATGTACCGGCCACGCTGCTCGTCGGCCATCCGGTCGACGGCGTCGATCAGGGTGTCCCGCAGGGTGATGCAGCGGCGCACGATCTCCGAACGGTTCGTGCCCTCCCGGTCGGCCGCGCGGGCCAGGCTGAGGACGTCGTCGTCGCTCAGCGTGTAGGTGCACTTGGTGTATGGCATGTAGTTACCCTATCGGGAGTATTCCTGGACTGTCAACGGTCGGCGGTGGCATTCCGGGGCAGGCCTTGCGCCGGTCAAGGGGCGGTGGGAGGATGGCGGGGACAACTCCATAGAGGCGAAACCGCAGGTCAGAGGGTTGCACGCGAACCCGGAGCCGGACTTACCGGACAACGACAGTAGGTATCGGGCATATCACCCGGTATCGGACAAGGACCGGGTACATACCGGGTGCTATACCGGGTGTTGCGTACCGGGTGTGGACCTGCGAAGACACGCCTCTGTGTTGATCTTGAAAACCCCCCTCTAGTTGTACTCTTTCCATGGGTATACCCTGGTATTACTACAAGTAAGTAAATATGAAAAACACCCTCCCCCCCAAGGACCGTGATCATGAAAAAAAGGACGTTTGCGCAGGTCAACACCCGGATTAGCACCCGGTATTTTTGGGCAAAAACACCCGGTAAAACACCCGGACCAAGATCAATACCGGGTGTTGGGGAAAATACCGGGTGTTGACCTGCGGTGATGTCGGAGGGTGACGATGCTGGTGCTGCGAAGTGAACGCAGAGCGACGGCCGAGCTCGGACGGATCGTCGGACCGTGGCCCGGGAAGGCGAGCGTTCGGCACGCCACCGCCAGCGGACGGCTAAGGACCGGGAGCCCCGCCTGGATGCACGCCAAGCAGGTGTGGACGGGGACGGTCGCGAAGGTGGGACGCGGCAGGGTCGAAGGGCGGGAGGATCTCGCCCTCTCCTTGGCGTTCGTCGAAGCGGTCGCCGACCACGCCGGCAGCTGCCGGAAGTGCGCGAAGGCGGGGACGTTGGACCAGATCAGCGCCGGTGAGTGGCTGCTGTGGGCGTTGGCGTACGTGCCGGCGACGCGGCAGGTGATGACACCGATCCTGCGGGAACTGGCCGGGCAGGTGGTCCCCCCGCAAGGGTTGCCGCTGCCCGGCCGGTGACTCACAGCGCAGCGTCCGAGTGGGCGTATCCGGCCTGGTCAAGGGTCGGGATCCGAAGGGCCTGGAAGCGGCGAAGGTCCGGCGGTGGGTCGGCCTCGTCGGCGACCTGCGCCAGGTGCTCGTCGCCGTCCCGCTCGGCGCGTGCGTAGGCCTGGTCGTAGGCGGACGGTGCGGGGTAGCCGACCTCGGCGTCGGCATGGTGCCAGGTCGGGACGGTCGGCCAGCCGCAGTAGCAGAACGCAGCGAAGGCGATGTCGCCCTCCGGGTCGTCCAGGTGGTCGACGCCGGTCACGTGCTCGGGCATGTCAGCGACCCTGCGACAGGTGGCTCTCGCCTGCTGCCACGGCGGCAGCGTGCGCCTGGACGACGGCGGCGTGGTCGACGCCGAACGTGTCGGCGTGGTGCCAGCCGTCGGGGTCGGCCCAGCCGCACTCGCAGAACGCGCGGTACGCGTTGTCCTCGGTGTCCTCGTCGATGATCAGGTCGACGTGGATGTCGTGGGCGGCCATGGTCGGGTTCCTCTCGGGTCGGGTGTCAGGCCTGGACGGTGTCGGCGAGCACGGCCCAGGTCTGGTGGGCGGCGAGGTTCGGGGCGTGGGTGCCGTCGTCGAACAGCACGGTCAGGCGGCCGCCCTTGCGGTACCGGCCGCCGGTCCAGGGGCCGACGCTGGCGACGGTGCGGACGATGCTGCCGGTCCGGGTCCGGGCGGGGTACAGGCCGTGGTCGTCGGTGGCGGTGAGCACGGCGTTGCCGGGGCGCAGGCGGGTGGAGGTGATCCGGACGGTGTCGGTTCCGCGGGTGTAGGGGGTGCTGGGCATGGTGGTCTCCGGTCTGTGCGAGGGGCTGAGCGGGTCTGTGCGGGGTTGGGGACGCGGGTCCGGTGTGGTCCATCGACCGGACCCGCGCCGGTCTGTCAGGCGACCACAGAGGTGGTGGCGAGGGGCAGCACCACGTCGCTGTCCAGGGTGCGGACGATCAGCGCGCCGTGCGGGGTCTGCGCGGACAGGGTGACCCGGTCCCGGTGACCGGCGGCGGTCTGGACGTTGGTGATCCGGACGGACACACCGGACGCGAAGGTGACGAACCGGCCCAGGGACCGGGCGGCGGTGACGGACTTGACGAGATCGACGGACATGATGGGCTCCCCTACGGGTTGGGTTGGATGGTGTCGGACTTGACGCCACCATCACGCGGGCCGGTGCGGGACCGGCCCGGTGAAGATGGGATCACCTCCTGATTAGCGGGTGAACTCGGCGGGCGTCAGCGTCTCGCCCACGTAGGCCCAGGCCTCGGCGGATGTGCCGAACACGCGCGCCCCGTACAGCCCGGACGCCAGTCGTTCGGCCTGGTATTGGGCCAGGAACTCCGCCTCGCGGTCGGAGTCTTCAGAGACGACGGCGACGACGGTGACCAGGCGGCGCCCGGTAGGGCTGAGTGCGGTGCCGACGACGGTCGCGGTGCGGTACAGGTACGCGCGGACCTGATCGCCCTGGGTTGCGCCGGATGCGACGGTCAACGTGCGCTGGTAGCTGGTCATGGTGCTCTCCCTGCGGGATCGGTGTGGCTTGCTAGGTTCATCGTACCGCATCGCGCGGTACCGGTCAAGCGGTCTGGCGGAGACCGACGAGGTAGTCTTTGAACGTCACGGGAGGGTTGGCCTGCTCCCACTCCCGGACCTCGGTCGGGTACATGCCGGGGTTCTCCGCCTCGCGGCGGACCTGCCAGGCCTGCCAGAGTTCCTGCCAGCCGTTCACCCGGGCGGCGTGCCCGCATGCTGGCCGGATCCTCTGGCAGGCCGCGACCCCGGGGCATCCGGGGCGCCGGCGGTCCGTGGTCATCAGACGGTGAACAGGTCGCTGATGACCCGGTAGGCGATTGCCTCCTGGTGGAGCGTGTCCCGGAGTTCGGAGAGGAACCCGGTGAGCGCGGCGACGGATTCGTCGGTCAGGACCACGCGAACGGACTCTTCGCGCTGGCCGTGCCAGGATCCGACCGCGTCCGTGACGGTCCAGCCGGTGTCCGGGTACCGGGCGTCGAGCGCGGCATAGAGCGTGTCCCGGTCGACGCGCCCGGTGGCGTTGTCGGATCCGACGAAAACCTCGGCGGTGATGGTGCTCATGATGTCCCCCTACGGGAGTCGGTCTGGCTTGGTACTCATTCAATCTACCGCGTTGCGCGGGGCGGGTATACCGCCGAACGGGTGAACGTGACTAGTCGGCGTGGCGGGCGCGTTCGATCGCGCGCGAGCCCTCCGCCAACCACCCGGGGTCAATGTCGGACGGGTCGGCCGGACGCGCGCGGTCGTCGGCGCCGTACTGGTCTGCGAGCGCGTGCTCCCAGGCGTCGACCTGATCGGCGCGTAGCCCGGTCGGGCGGCGTGGTAGGTACGTCATGACGGATCCTCCCCTGATCAGGCGGCAGCTGCCGCGTGGAACGCCGCGTCGGTCGGCTTGGTGCCACGCGCGGCGACCCACACCGCTGCCTGGCATTCGCGCGGGGTGACGCCGAGGATCGCGGCAGCGCGACGGTAGGCGTCAGCGATCGTGGCGTAGGTCTTGCCAGTCATCACGGCATCCTGCGGAATGCGCTGGCCCCGGTAGGTGCGCCACTGTCCGGCGGCGACTGCCCACGCCCACATGTCCACGGTGACCGCGTCTGTGTCGCCGGTGATGTTGGCGTAGAACGAGCGCACCTTGTGTCCGGAGACCACGCGGCCAGTGTGGGACACCGTGCCCAGCGCATCCAACGGCGCCGTCCCCGTGGCGATCATCCACGCGGTCCGACGGTTATCTGTGGTCGACACGTCGGGGCACGGCCGCCCGGCATCAGCCGCCGCGATGACACGCTCCGCGAACACAACATTGGTCGACCACTGGCAACGCGGACTCAGTGCCGCGATCACGCCTGCGGCCCGGTCAGGGTTCACCGGATCGATGACGGACGCCACGCGGGCCGCCTCGGCATACCATCCGAGTCCGGTAGCCCGGTCCTGCGGTGTGGCCTGCCGGTACGCACGGGTGATCCGGCGAACCATGGTGGTGGTGGTGCTCATGGTGCGCTCCCCTGCGGGGTCGGGTCGGATGGTACTAGGTCCCATTGTGCCGCGTGACGCGGCAGGATGGTAGGGCCAATCGGGTGATGGCGGGCGGTGCGGGGGAAAGTCACCCGCCACACCGCCACACCCGCCACACTCACGCCGCCAGCGCAGACCAATGCGGCACCAAGTCCGCGCGCTGATAGCCGCGCACCGTGAGCTTGCCCAGACGGACGCGCACGGGGACCACGCCGATCGGCGCCAGCAATGCCGCCAGCTCGCGAGGCGCGTTGTCCACGCTCGGCCATAGCTCACGCCACGGCGCGCCAGGGATCGCACGCAACGCCGCCACAATGTCAGCCGTCGGCAACTTAGGCGCCGTGCCGAACACAGCACGCAGGTCCGACAACAGCGACGCAACCAGGGTCGGCGCATCCTCATGGTTCGCGTCGTCGGCGCCGAGCAGTAGCTCGCGCAATGCCACACGGGCAGCGTCAGGCCAGCGTCCGCCAGCCGCGTCCGCGACCATAAGCAGCGGCTCACTGATCTCCAGATCACGGCCGCTGATGCCCTCAAACTCGTCCGGGTAGTTCGCCAGGATCCTGCTCCGATGGTGCCTGCACCACGAGGCGAGTCCGGCCCGGATCGCACGCGCCGTCGGATCATGCAGGCGTCCCCGGTAGATCTCCGGGGCACGGCCGGGCGTCATCTGCACCATGATGGTGCGCGAACGCAGCGCCGACAGTGGTTCGGCGTTCCGGAACTTGGCATCCATCCCAGCCATAGCGACGGCGCCGAACACAGACACGGGCGCCTTGCCCGCACGCTTCCACTCGGCACCTTGCTTGTAGCCCGCATTGAGCAGTGACCGGAGCGTGGCCTTGGCTGAGCCCGCGCCGAACAGCACGTCCAGCTCATCGATGGTGACTGTGGCGCAACCCTCCCCGATGGACTGTGCGAACCCGGCGTGAGTCGGATCCACCATGGTCGACCCGTTGTGACTCAGGTCAGTCACCCGGTTGAGCGCTTCGGTCTTGCCGGACTTCGGACCCTGGGACAGGAAGGCCAGGCGCGGTGTGGTATCGAACGCCAGGCGCCCGTCGCGGTCCGTCACGTGCGTATGCGCCGACCACAGTGTGACCACGTCCAGCGCAGCGGGGGACGGGAACGTGACGAACCGCGCCAGGAATGCGCGCGTCACGTCCAGTGTTTCGGCTCCGCTCACGACGGGTTCGCAGGGTAGGGCAGCACGTACGTGAGCCCACGGCCGTTCGCCCCGCCATCCCACAGACAGGGGAAGGCCTGGCCTGGCGTGCTGCCATCCTCCTCTGCACAGCGGGCAACGGACGGCGCCGAGCTCGGCGCGGTGGCCACGCTGACGACGGCCAGCATCGGAGCTGCGACAAGCACAGTGACGGCGCCGACTAGGGTGCGCCTCACGACGTGACCCGGGCGCAACGCTGGCAGGCGCCCGGGCTGGACACGCGCCATCCCATGGCCGACCACGGGTCGGACGGCATGGCAGTCATGCCACGGGCGTCCCGACCGCAAGTGGTCCAGGCTGGCGCCACTGTGGTCGCGGTGTGGATGACGGACACGCGGCCATCCCGGACGCGGAACAGTTCGATCATGGTGACTCCTCTCGGGTGAGTCGGGTGGGTGGACCGGACTGGCACCACCCACCACACGGGCCGGTACTGGACCGGCCCGATGGTGACGGGTCAGGCCTCGCGCCGTGCGTGCCGTGGTCCTCGCGACCACATGGCCACGGGGACCCGGATGCCGGGCATGGTGGGCGACGGGTACCACGTGTAGGCCTGCGCCGTGTAGTCGATGTAGAGGTCTGGCGTGGACTCGTGGTCGGGCGCGTGGTGCCATCCGGTGACTCCGGTGGCCTGCGGCTGGGTCATGCTGTGCTCCCCTGCGGGGTCGGTATGGAGTTGACTCACTCATCATGCCGCATCGTGCGGGACGATGCAAGTGGATGTGACGATGGTCACACTGCCGGCATGGCCTTGCCATTGTGCCGTGCCGTGCGGTACGATGCGTGGCGTGGCCGGCGGGCTATCGTACTACGATTCCCGCGTGCGACTCGTGGCCCCGCGTGCCCGGCCCGCACAGTCCCCTCTTCCATCTACAAGGTCTCAGCCTGGTTGAGATGACAGGGATACCCGCGCCAGGTAGGCCTGCACCTCCGCGGACAGGCGCACACCGTCGACGGCTTCCCAGGTGCTGACGGCCTGTTCACGGACCTGTTCGATCAACCCTGCGGCGGGCACCCATTGGGTGGTGCGGTCGGGGCCGGCGAGCCGCAGTCGCAGCCGGTTGGCCTTCATGACGGGTTGTCCTCTTCGGTGGGTGTTCAGGGCCTGCTCGAACAGTTCGACGGCCTGCCGGTGGGTGTGCGTGATGACGACGTGCAGCGGCTTCTCCATGCGAGGAACCTACTCCGTTGACAAACCCGGGATACCGAACTACAGTAAGGTAACTACAACGCAGTACTTAGGAGGGCACATGGAGATCGAACGCAGCAACGTCCCCGGGTATGACGCCACGGTGCTGACGCAGCTGGCGGAGCACGAGCGGTTCGTCCTGCGGAATCCGCAGGATCGGCGGGACCTGGTCCTGGTGGACACGGTGATCGCCTTCGACCGGGGCAGCGCGACGGACCCGCGCCCCTACTTCGTCGCCTGGGGGACCGACCTGGACGGGAGCAACCGCCGCGAGCTCGGCGGCAAGTTCCCAGACCCGGGGAACCTGCCCCCGCATGTGCGGGACGCTTTCGCGGCGGACGACCGGATCCCGGAGGGGCCTCGGGAGTGGTTCGGTGGGCAGCCCATCGACCATGCGCCGGAGGAGCGGCTGGGACCGGGGCGGGCCGCGGAGGTACGCGCGGAGCGCAGCCGACCGCAGCCGACCCCGCGAGCGACCCCGCAAGCCCAGCCGCGCGAGCGCCGTCACACCAAGCAGCCGTTGGACGAGGAGACCCTGGCCCGGCTGCGTCAGGAGCACAACGTGGTGCCGTTCGCTCAGCGGGAACGTGACGGGTCCCGTTGGGATCGGAAGGCGCCGTCGGCGGGTGACCCGTTCGCGCGTGACAACCGGCCGACCCTCGCGGGGAACATCGGCATCGACCCGGCGCCCCGCCCACAGGTGTTGACGTTCGGTCCGCGGGAGCAGACCCGCAGGCCGAAGTGAACGCGCCGGACGAGCCGACGTACACGGCGCAGCAGGCGTGCCTGGCCACCGGGGCCACGTACCGGCAGGTCGACTACTGGTTGCGTGCCCGGTACGTGGATCACCCCAACCCGTCGCCCGGGACGGGGGTGCCGCGCCTGCTGACCTTGGACCAGGTCGTGCAGCTCGATCTGCTCGCCGACCTCGCCGACATTCGGCGCGGCAGGACCCGGGACATCATCGCCACCCTTCTGGTGGCCGGGGAGTTCAGGATGGGCAGTATCTCCCTGCGCTACGACCGGGTGGGGAACCGCAGGCACATCGTCGAACGGCTGGAGGGCACATGACCGAGCAGACCGGCGAGCCCGGCGTCGTCGACATCGCGGTGCTCACCGTGGTCCGGCTGCTGCTGGACGGGCACCTGCAGCACGCCGACGCGACGCTGCGGCATCTGGATGCGGAGTCCACCTACCTGGTGCTGCGCGGCATGACGGTGCTCATCGGCACGCACCTGCAGGAGTACACGCCGCTGCCGTCGCCGCGGAACTGGCCGGGCCTGGCGGAGGCGGAGGACATCCTGGCCAAGCAGGTCGCGGGTGACGTCTCCGGCGCGGAGTTCGCCACCTACCTGTTGTCCGTCAGCCGGGACCCGGACGCCCGTACGGGGGCCGGGTTGTTCTTCGCCAACGGCGTCGCCTCGCTCGTGCAATCCGGTGGGCTGCCCTGGCCCGCCATCCACTACCAACTCGCGGATCGGAACTGACATGGACCCTCTCGTGCTGCTGCTGTCCCAGCTCACCGTCTTCGGTGCGCTGTTCCTGCTCGGCCTGCCCGGCCGGTGGATCCACCCGCTGGCCCGCAAGGAACCCAAGGAGTACCTGGCCCTGCTCGGCGGCGGGATCGGCACCCTGTTCGGCGCCGCACTCCTTGCCGCGCTGCTCGGCTACGGCGCGGTCGCCTGGGTGCTGTGGGCGATCGGGCTGGCGTTCGTCGCGGTGCTCGACGTCGCCGCGGTCCGCTCGGAGCTGGCCCGCCGGCATCGGCGCCGCAAGGTGCGCCCACGTCCGGTGACGCAGCCGTGACCGGACGCGACGAAGCCCGCCGTTCCGGCGGCACTGTGCCCGAGCCCAGTCGCGTACTGACCTGCCGGTGCGACGTCGTCGCACGCAACACCCCCGGCGCCTACTGCGGGGTGCACGACCGCGCCGCCACCTACTCCGGCCCGGTGCTGCGAGGGGAGTCGCCGTGAGCACCATCGTGTGGATGGTCTCGTTCCTCGGTGCTCTCATCGTGTTCGCCGCGCTGGTCTACCGGGTCGCCGAGCTCGCCCGCCGGATCGACGAACTGGAGAGCCAAGCGGCGGTCTGCACCATGCGGCACAGCACCCTGGTCGCCGAGACCAAACAGGCCTTCGCGGCCTGGGCCGGTTCCGGCGGCGAGCCGGAGGTCACCGACGAGGAGCCGTTGGACTGGCCGCCCAGTTGGCCGCCGAAGGGGTCCGGTGGTCCCTGGTGAGCGACCACATCGCCGCCGCTCGTCTCAAGCCCGGCCAGATGCGGAGAGTCGGGCCGTGCAGCAAGAAGGTGTGGCACGAGACGGAGGAAGAGGCGACCGCGCAGATCTCGAAGGTGACCGCGCTCTATACCCGAGAGGGTCGGCTGCACGGAACACTGAGCGCCTACCACTGCCCGCACTGCGGGGGGTGGCACCTGACCAGCGTTGAGCCTCACACCTTCGCCAAGCGGAGTCGCAGTCAGGTCCTGGATGCCGCTGCAGTCGACAAGGCAGTGTCCATCCTCCGTCGCCGGTGGGCCGACCGATGATCCTGGCCATGGCCCTCATCGGTGCGGCCCTGATTGCGGGCGGCTTCATCGGCTTCGCGCTGGGCTGCGACACCTGCGCCCGACTGGACCAACCGCCGGAACCGCCCGGCCGCCTCGAACGCATCCGGATCCGCTGGCGCCGACGCAAGGAGTTCGCCGAACGGCGCGCCGAGTTCGTCCGGACCGGCGCCCTCGCGCCGCGACGCACCACCCGAGTGGAGACCTGGTGAGCCGCGCCGTGACCTTCCTGCTGGCCGCGTTCGGCGGCATCACCATCGCCTGGGGCCTGTGGACCTGGGCCCGCGTGACCACCGAGCGGTGGCACGAACGACACGACCACGAGCGAAGGAATCCGTACTCATGACAGACCGACCCAGTCCGATCCTGCGGTGGTTCGACTTCGCCCACCTGCCCGACGACCTGCAGTCGACGAGCGTCGAGTTCTACGACCTGGCTCACCGATTGGAGATCGTCCTGCCGTCCGGAGCGGAGAAGTCGACCGCCCTGCGCAAGCTGTTGGAGGCGAAGGATGCCGCGGTGCGAGCGACCATCGAGCTGACGGAACGCGCGTGAGACGCCGTCTCGTTACGCTGGCCGCGGTGCTCCTGACGGTCACCGCCTGCTCCACTCCCGACTCGGCGGCCCCGGCCTCGACACCCGAGTCGGGAGTGGTCACATCCTCCGCGCCGAGCACCACGTCACCCGACGCCGCCCGCACCGCGGCCACGACGAGCCGGTCGCCGCGGTCCGCTCCGGGCCCGACGAGATCTACCACCGCACCATCGTCCACCGCTGCCGCCGGCGCGGTCCGGATCGCCTCCGTCTACGACGGCGACACGCTGCGCGTCCACCAGGGCGGCAACACCGTCCCGGTGCGTGTCCTCGGCATCGACGCCCCCGAGCTCCGCCCGAAGGAATGCTGGGGTGAAGAGTCCCGCGACGCCGCCCGTGCCCTGCTGCTCGGCCAGTCCGTGGTGCTCACCGCGGACCCGACGCAGGGCGACAAGGACCGCTACGGTCGGCTGCTGCGGTACGTCCAACTACCCGACGGGCGCGACCTCGCGCACACCCTGCTCGCCGAGGGCGACGTCATCGTCTACGAGCAGTACCCGGTGTCCAAGACAGCGGAGTACGAGCAGGCGCAGGCCGCGGCGCGGGCCGCCCGCGAAGGTCTCTGGGCAGCGTGTTGGGGATGAGGTGGGGCCGACGCAAGACCGAGCCGGACGTACCCCGCAAGTACGCCTACGCGAACAACTACACCCGGCCGGAATACAACCCGAGTCCGCTCGGCACCGAGTGTGCAGAACGTGCGGGCGACCCACACCGAGGCCTCGGTACAGCGTGCAACCGGTGCGGTCACGTGGTGTGCCAGGCCTGGGCGCCGTGCGACATTTGCCGGGTGACCACCCGTATCCGAGCACTGGAGGAATCGACATGACGCAGGCCCAACGCGACATCAAACGGCCGCCCTTCAACCAGGCCAGCAACAACATCGAGTGCGCCACCATCAGTCTGCGCGACCCCGACGTCGACAACGCCTACGGCTGCGACGTCTGCACCCACACCGCATGCCGCCCCGACTGGCCCTGCGAAACCTGCAACGTCGTCGTCGTCTTCCGCGCCCTCCTCCCACGCGTCAATCAGCTGGAGAACCGCGCCGACAACGGCGCCAGCGCAATCGGCGCCCTGTCGGGGCGGGTCACCGCCACCGAAAGCAGCATTGCCGCCCACACCACCCAGATCAGCAACCGACCCACCAACGCCCAGGTGAACACCGCCATCACCAACGCCGTCACCCCGGTCGACGACAAGGTCAACACCCTGAAGACCCGCGTCGACACCGCGACCGCCTTCCCGATCCCATGACCGAGATGCAGCGCACCGCGCGCGGCTTCCAGTACGGCGAACCCGTCCACGGCAGCCACGCCGACCACGTCAACGGGGGCGAGCTCCCGGACGGCAGCTTCGTCCGGGTCTACGAGTCCAGCGCCGCGTTCGGACCGCACATCTGGATGCAGGTCAGCGACTCCCAGGAGACCGCCCGCACCCACCTGTCACTGGAGAGCGCCCGACGCGTCCGGGACCAGCTGACCTACCTGCTGGACCACCACTATCAGCTTGCAGGCGACCTCTAAACTCGATGATGGGCCAAGGGACAGGCCCACATAGAAGCCCCCGGGACCGTCAACCTGGGGGCTTCGTCGCGTCACGGCCCGAAGGGGATCTCCTCCAGCGGCGCGTACTCCGCCGACGCGTGCAGCACACACTCCCAACTGCAGAACCAGGCGAGCACGCCGGCCCCCAGATCGCACGTCGCAATGCCCATCGACGGGTACTCCCGCAGAGTCGTCACGTGCGTCTCGCAGTCGGTCCGCGAGCAGTAGTACTTGCGCTCGACGATCACCTCAGAGTTGCCGATTCCGGCGGCCGGAGATCGCTGGCACGACCAGCAGGACGACGGCGATGACACCGATGAAGATGCCCAGGTA
>DASUXL010000288.1:0-10593 GCA_036377915.1 Candidatus Limnocylindrales bacterium | reverse complement strand
AACAGTTCGCTGGCGGTCATGCCACCGTCCACATTGAGCGCTTCGATGACCACTCCGGCCTCCTCGACCATCGCCGCCATCACATCGCGCACCTGCCAGGCGGTCGCCTCCAGCGCCGCCCTGGCCAGGTGCGCCTTGGTGACGAACCCGGTCAGTCCACAAACGACACCGCGTGCGTCCGGGCGCCAGTAGGGCGCGAACAGCCCGGAGAACGCGGGAACGATGACGCAGCCGCCGCTGTCGGTGACGCTCGCGGCAAGCTCGTTGACCTCGGGGGCGGAGCGGATGATCCCGAGGTTGTCGCGCAACCATTGCACGAGCGCGCCCGCGACCGCCACGGATCCCTCCAGCGCATAGATCGCGGGTTGATTTTTCATTTGGTACCCAACAGTGGTCACCAATCCCTTGGCGCTGCTGATCGGGGTCTCGCCGGTGTTCAGCAGCACGAAAGCGCCGGTGCCGTAAGTACATTTCGCCTCACCCGGGGCGAAGCAAGCCTGCCCGACCAGGGCCGCCTGCTGGTCGCCGAGGACCCCGGCCAGCGGCACACCGTCGAGCGGGCCGCCGGTCACCGCGGCGATCTCCCCGATGGACGGGACGATCTCGGGCAGCACCTCGCGGGGAATGCCGAACGCTTCGATGAGAGTCGCATCCCAGTCCAATGTGGATAGGTTCATGAGCATGGTGCGGCTGGCGTTGGTGACGTCGGTGGCGTGCCGGCCGGTGAGCTTGTGGATGAGCCAGGCGTCCATGGTGCCCATGCGCACGTCCCGCCCCGGGTTCCGGTCAAGCAGCCAGCGCAGCTTGGGCGCGGAGAAGTAGGTCGCCAGCGGCAACCCGGTCCGGTCCCGGAAGGCGTCGATCTCGCCGAACGAGGGCAGCATGTCGGCGGTGCGCGTGTCCTGCCACACGATCGCGTTGCCGATCGGCTCCCCGGTCTGAGCGTCCCAGATCATCGTGGTCTCGCGCTGGTTGGTGATCCCGACCGCGGCGATGTCGCTCACACCCGCCTTGGCGAGGGCCGACTCGACGACGGCCTGGACGTTGCGCCAGATCTCGTGCGGGTCGTGCTCCACCCAGCCGGGAGCCGGGAAGATCTGCCGGTGCTCCCGCTGGTCGAAGGCGACGATGCCGCCGCGCTCGTCGAAGACGAAGCACCGCGACGAGGTGGTCCCCTGGTCGATCGCTACAACATGGCTCACCCGCGACATTCTGCCGTACATCCGGCCTACATCCAGCGCCATGCGCGGGATGTGCGTGCTGCCGACACCATTCGCCCCATGTCCACGGAATACCTCTCGCGCCGTCGGGTGCTGGGCGCCGCGGCGATCCTCGGAGCCGGTGCCACCACCGGACTCAACCTGCTGACAGCGGGACCCGCCCTGGCGGCACCACCCGTGCCGACCTTCACCGAGCCGCCCGACCCCTACGCCAACTACGACCCCCAGAACACGTGCGACCCCGACGCCAAACCGGGCGTCGTCGACTTCCGCGATCTCGTGCTCGACACCTACCGGTCCACCGGCGACTTCGGCATCAGCCGAGCCTGCGGCGACGGCGGGCAAAGTGAGCACAAGGAAGGCCGGGCGTGGGACTGGCGGGTCAGCGCCGCCAGCCAGCACGGCATCGCCGACAATCTCATCCACTGGTTGCTGGCCACCCGCGATGGGCGCCCCCATGCGCTCGCACGCCGCCTCGGCATCATGTACATCATCTGGGACCGGCGGATGTGGCGTGCCTACGATCCAGGCTGGACTCCCTACGACGGGTCGAACCCGCACACCGACCACGTGCACTTCAGCTTCAGCTGGGCCGGTGCGCGCAAACGGACCACCTGGTGGACGGCCCGCCGGGACGTGGTCAACGGCAACAATCTCGCCGTCGCCTCTTGGGGCGCCCGCCGCCTTGACGTCTTCGCGCGCGGGTCAGGGGGCGGGCTGGTGCACAAGGTACGCAACGAGAACGACACCTGGTCGGACTGGATCCACCGGGGCGGCGAACTCACCTCGGGCGTGGGCGCCGTGTCCTGGGGCGACGGCCGCATCGACGTCTTTGCGCGCAACAACGGTGGTGGGCTCATCCATAAGGTCCGCTCGGCGAACGACAGCTGGGGCGACTGGATAAGCCGCGGCGGCGAGCTGAATTCGGTCCCGGCGGCCGCCTCCTGGACCGACGGACGGCTGGACGTATTCGCGCGCAACAACAACGGCGGCCTGATGCACAAAGCGCGCAGTACGGCGGGCGATTGGGGCGACTGGATCAACCGCGGCGGTGACCTCGCCTCGGCTCCGGCGGCGGTGTCGTGGGGCGACGGTCGCATCGACGTGTTCGCGCGCGGGCCCGGCGACGGACTTCTCCACAAAATGCGCGTGCCCGGCCAGGGCTGGGGCGACTGGCTGAGTCGCGGCGGCGACCTCACCTCGGCCCCTACGGTCGCCTCGTGGACCGATGGACGGCTGGACGTGTTCGCCCGCAACACCAACGGGGCCCTGATGCACAAGGCTCGCACGACCGGCGGCGATTGGAGCGACTGGACAAATCGCGGCGGGGACCTGTCATCGGCGCCGGCGGCGGTGTCGTGGGGCGACGGCCGCATCGACGTGTTCGCCCGCTCCAACGGCAGGCTCATCCACAAATACCGCGCCACCAACGGTGATTGGCACGGCTGGTTCACCGGCGCTGAAATTCCTTAGGAGGAACAGTGAGCAGGTTCATCTCAGCGCTGCTGGTCACGGCGGCACTCGCCACCGGAATGGCGATTGCGGCGCCGGCAAGTCCCGCGTCCGCGGCGGTCACCCTCTGCGACGTGAGCCTTAGAATCGGCGACAGTGGCGACTGCGTGCGCAAGTTACAGCGGCGGCTCAACGAGCTTGGCCTGGACTGCGGCAACGAACTGGCCGTCGACGGGCAGTTCGGCTCGGTCACGCGGATGCGTGTCTTCGCCTTCCAGGGCCGCAACCGGCTGGAGGTCCACGGGATCGTCGGCGTCCACACCCGCGCCAAGCTGGCCAACCCGGACGAACGGCTCGGGGTCAGCTGCCCGGGGACGATCGCGGACCGCATCCGGGCGATCTGGCCGGATGCCTCGGAGGAAAAGGCGATCCGGGTCGCGAGATGCGAGTCCGGGTTGAACCCGATCGCCGTGGGAGGACCCAACTCCAACGGCACCCTCGACTTCGGCGTCTTCCAGTTCAACGACGGCGGCACCCTCCAGGGGTACCTGCCCGGAGCCAACCTGGCCGCAAAGACTGACAACTCGCTGCACTCCGATGACAACATCCACGCGGCGCTCGCCCTCTTCCGCGACCGCGGCTGGCAACCCTGGGCCTGCGGCGACGCCTGATCGGCAAGGCAATTTGGGGGTACCGGGTGACACCTACCCGGTACCCCCAAAAATGCGTTGTGATGTGGTGTGGCGTCCGCGTACTCTAGAAGGATGTTATGGCACACCGCATTCGAACCGCAGCGGCACTCACCGCGCGGCCGATCGGTCGTGTCCGTGGCGATCCGGGCCAGGTGGCTTAGTTAGCGTTCCATGACGCTTCGCAGGCCGCCGCCGGAATCCCGGACAGGCGGCCTCTTTGTTTATGCCGCAACTCAATATGGGCGTAGCTCAGCACGGTCAGAGCGCCGGTCTCCAAAACCGGATGCCGCAGGTTCGAATCCTGCCGCCCATGCGCAAGTGCAGCCGCTCGGTCCGACGACCGGGCATGGTGCATTGAGAACTCCACAGTGGACGGCATGATATTGCGGAAACCGCAGCCGTCGCGGGGCTTACGTCCCTGCGACGGTCATGTGGGTGTATCCAAAACCGCCTGCTCTCCAAGCTCAAGTGGCCGAGCGTCCGGCTGAAAACCGGAAGGTTCTCCGTTCAAATCGGAGGGAGAGCACTCGCGCGTCATGCGGTACTAGCTCATCAGGTAGAGCGACAGCCTTCCAAGCTGTTCGGCGGGGTTCGAGTCCCCGGTGCCGCTCTAGAATCCGGGGACCGACGGCACCCGGAGACACCCGCCTCGGTAGCCCAACGGGAGAGGCGCCGCCTTCAAACGGCGGTCAGTGCGGGTTCGAATCCCGCTCGAGGTACGCACATTAGAGAGGTGGCCGAGCGGTCTAAGGCGCTGTCCTGCTAAGACAGACCCGCTAATCCCGGGCCCGGGTTCGAATCCCGGCCTCTCTGCCAACCCCGTCGTGGCCCACGTGGTAAGGGCGCCGCTCTGATAAGGCGGAGGCAAGTGGTTCGACTCCACTCGACGGGACTGCACTTTTGTAAAACGGGTTGTGGCGCAGCTTGGTAGCGCACTGCGTTCGGGACGCAGGGGCCGCCGGTTCGAATCCGGCCAACCCGACTTTGGAGACGCCAGCCGATTGGCGCCGGCCGCGGTCTTGAAAACCGTTGGGGGTAAAACCCGTAGGCGTTCGACTCGCCTCGTCTCCGCAACGACCAAACAATTAGCCTCGCGAGCATGGATGGTTATGCTCCGGACTCTTAATCCGGAGAGCAGGGTTCGAGTCCCTGGCGGGGTACTGCGGGTGTGGTGGAAAGGTACCACGCCGGCCTCATAAGCCGGAGGAGCCGTTCGATTCGGACACCCGCCACCAAAGCCCTGGTAGCTCATGGGGAAGAGCACTGCCTCGACACGGCAGGGGCGCCTGGTTCGAGTCCAGGCCAGGGCACGCGACGTTGCCGGTGTAGCTCAGCGGAAGAGCGTCTTCCTTACAAGAAGAGGGCCGGGGGTTCGAAACCCTCCGCCGGCACTGTGACCGTAGCTCAACGGTAGAGCGCTGGAATGTGGCTCCAGTCATGGCGGTTCAATTCCGCTCGGTCACCCCAAGGGTGCGCACCGACGTGGGTGGGTCGGGCCCGGCTGTAACCCGGGTGCCTCGCGCCGCCTTCCGCCCGTGGCTTGCTCAGCGGGGCCGGGGAAGGTCGAGCTTCTCGCGTAGCTCCGCCAACCCTCGTGTGCGTTCCTCGTTGCGGCTGTCCTCGACATGGACGTAGAGCGCGAGTATTAGCCTGCGACCGCGCTCGTACCGTTCGTCGCTCCAGGCTTTCAAGCGCTCCAGTCCCGCGTGTACTGGTCCGAATTCCGCGGGAAAAGATGGAAGCCGACGTCGACGATCGCGGGACGGCTGACCTCCGTCTGGTAGAGGGCGGACTCGAAGGGCTCCCGCACTACCGTGGCCACACTCACGCCGCTGCTTTCCCTCTGGTCGTCGACGAGGTCCAGAATGGACGCGTGACCTGCCAGCAGCTCGCCGAACCGGACGGCGACCCAGGGGTGCAGCCCCATACTCCCGCCCCTGGCCGGGTGGGACTCACTGTGCGCGTACTGGAGCACCTTGCCCGCCTGGTCCATTTTGTCTCGCCCGATGAGCACGTGCCCTTCGAGGTAACCCGCATAACCTGCGAACAGGCCGTCGCAATTGCTTCGTGCGTCACTCAGCGGCTCGAGAGCTGCGGCCTGGTCGCCGCTCTGGAGCAGGAGGTTGCCGAGGAGGAGATTGGCGAGGTCGCGGTAGTTCATGAGGCGGCCGTAGGTGAGGTCATCGGTCTCCTCGTCCGTACGGTCGGTGGCGGCATGCTCGAATCCGGCCCGGGCCGTGTCCAGGTCGCCGGTGAGTTGGGCTGCGAGGCTCTGAAGGATCACCCGGTCGGGATCCCATGACGTACAGGACTGGAAGCTCGGGGTGAGCATCACGGCAGCCAAGGGGCCAAGCCAGGGGTCCTCTCCCGCGGCCACCTGCTCCAGCCATGTTTGGCAGGAGCCGCCGAGCCCGTTCTCGCTGAGTTCGATGCCCGCCAGCGCCATGGCCGCATGCCCGGACACGGTGGTACGTCCCGTGCCGGCGATCGTGGTCAGCAGGGCCCGCGCTTGCGGGGCATCACCCGCTCTGTACGCCGCCAGCCCGCGTTCGACCTCGTCCGGCACCGGACTGAGAGGATCGGGGGGAAGCGGAAGGGCCAATCCGTTGGGGTCCAGCAGGGGTTGATCCGTCATGTCACCGCTTTCTCGTGAGAGCGTTTCGCGCGCTCCATTAGAGCGCATCGAGTGGCGCGTTACAGGCCGCTTGGGTGTGTGGAGAGCCAGTTTCGGTGCCTGTTTCGCAGGGCGTCCCGATCGGTCGGCGAAGGCAGGAGTATGTCCATGCCGCCGTCGTAGGGGTGGTACAACCACCGCAGTTCGACATCGGCCAGGAGGACGTTGGCGATGGCTTCGTCTACGACGCGGCGCAATAGCGGGTCCAGACAGCCCGCCGACCACGTGATCTGACTGGCATACAGGTGGATCCAGCTCTCGAAGCCAGGTTCGTCGTTCAGGCAGGCACTGGTCCAGTACGAGGCTTCCGGGTGCACATCCAACGTCTCCAGGGGCCGTGCCGGTTCCTGCGGCTGCGGACGCTCGGAGTATCCCGACGTCACCACCAGCAGCGTGCGACTGATCGCCAGCTCGGTGAGCACTTCGTTGTGGCGGCCCAAGATGATCTCGTACTCGGATTCGGAGTCTGGGTATCGCTTGGAGCCTGGCAGCGTATGAAACCGCACCCACCGATCTTGTATACCGCGAAGCTGATATGGCACCTTCGAACATCCCGGCCATCGCTGTTCCCAAAGCCTTGTCAACGCGTCTGTATCGACGCCACTGCCGGTCACCGGCCGTCAGTCCATGCCGTGCGGCTGCACGTTGCCTTCATCGGTCCGCCTCGCCGATCCACTCCAAGGTTGTCACCAATCCTTCTCGGCGCGGAACGAATGCGGCCTCCCGCAACGCATGTTCCCGCGCTTGCTCCACGAGCTGCGCCCACGGCGCGTTCCAATCGAACAGCGGGTCAACCCCGTCGCATTCTGGCGCTTCGGGTCCACACGGTGTGCCGTCCATTGTGGAGTATCAACCCGGCGGGGGCGGAGGCGGCCGCTCCCACCGGGTTGAGGTCTATTGGGCGCGGCGCATTCGTGTTTTGGCGCCCTCGACGAGGGAGTAGAGGACGGGGACGAGGACCAGGGTGAGCAGGGTCGAGGTGACGAGGCCGCCGATGACCACAACCGCCAGCGGCTGCGAGATGAACGCGCTGGACTCGGTGAAGCCTAGCGACATCGGCAGCAGGGCGAAGATGGTGGCGACCGCGGTCATCAGGATCGGGCGCAGGCGCCGCCGCCCGCCCTCGATGATGGACTCGCGAGTGTCCAAACCGGACTCACGGTAGCGTTTTATCAAGTCCAGCAACACGATTGCGTTGGTCACGACGATGCCGATGAGCATCAGCAGGCCGATCATCGCGGGCAGGCCCAGTGGTTCGCCGGTGATGGCAAGCAGGCCAAGGGCTCCGGTGGCGGCGAACGGGATCGAGATGAGCAGGATCAGCGGCTGGCCGATGCCGCGGAACGTCCCGATCATCACGATGAACACCAGGGCGATCGCGACGAGCATGGCCAGGGTCAGGTCGGCGAAGGCGTCATCCTGCTCCCGGGTCACCCCGCCGACCGTGTAGCTCGCACCGGCAGGCAGCGTAAGGGATTCGAGTTTGTCGGCGAGGGCGGCGTTGATGCCGCCCAGACCCTCGGTGGTGGGGGTGGCGGTGACGGTCGCGGTGCGGGCCTGGTCCACGCGCCGGATCAGCGCCGGGCCGTCGACCGTTGCCACCTCGGCGATGTCGTCGAGCTTCACGCCCGGGGCGACCGGCAGCGCGCGCAACGCGGCGAGGTCTCCCGGCGCGGAGCCGGTGCGAACAACCACGGATTGCTCAATGCTGTCAAGCACGATGCGGCTTATCTGGGTACCCCTGAAGGAAGCATTTATCAATTGACCGACCGACGCATCCGTCATTCCCAACCGGGCCGCCGCCGCACGATCGAGCGTGATCTGGATCTGCGGCGTGTTGGCGGCAAGGTCGGTCTGGACCTCGGTCACGTTTGCAAGCTCGGCGACGGCGGCGCGCACCTGCTCGGCGGCCTGCCGCAGGGTGGCCTCGTCGGCCGCCTTGACCTCCACGGCGAGGTTGGAGGAGCCGAACCCGCCGCCGGCCCCCATGCCGCCGATGGTGACGTCGCCCATGTCGGGGCCGAGCGCATCGATGCGTTCGCGCAGGGTGTCGATGAGGTCGGTGAGGACGACACCCTCCTCGGCGGTGATGCGGTAGGTCGCGCGGTTGGTGGTCTGGCTCCCGCCGCCGCCGAAGGCGCCACCGCTCCCGCCGCCGACCGTCGCCTGGTACGACCGAACGCCGTCCACTTCGGACAGAATCTGCTCCACGCGCTTCGCGGCCGCGTCGGTGGTGGCAAGGCTGGTCCCGGCGGGCAGGTTCTGGTTGATGGACAGGGTCGTGCCCGAGCCGCCGATGAAGCTGGTCTCGATGCGGGTCGCGAGGAAGCCGGTGCCGGCGATGATGAGCCCCGCCACGAGCAGGGTGGTCAAGCGGTACCGCAATGCGACCCGCAGCACCGGGACATAGGCGCGCTGCAGCCGGCCGTTCGCCTCCGCCTCCTGCGGCTTGGGTTGCTTGGGCGGCTTGAGGAACCAGTAGGCCAGGACCGGCACGATGGTCAGCGACACGATCAGCGAGGCGAGCAGCGCGGCGGTGACGGTCAGCCCGAACGGGCCGAAGAACTGGCCGACGAGCCCGCCCACCAGCGCGATCGGCAGGAAGACGGCGACCGTGGTGAGGGTGGAGGCGGTCACCGCCCCGGCGACCTCCTTGACGCCGGTGAGGATGGCGTCGCGTTTGGACTCACCACCCGCCAGGTGGCGCTTGATGTTTTCGAGCACCACGATCGAGTCGTCGACGACGCGGCCGATCGCGATGGTCAGCCCGCCGAGGGTGAGCATGTTGAGCGAGTAGTCGACGGACCACAGGGCGATCAGCGCGATGACCACGCTGACCGGGATCGAAACCGCGGTGACGAGTGTCGAGCGCACCGACAGTAGGAACAGCAGTATGACCAGGACGGCGAAGGCGAGTCCCAGCATGCCTTCGGTGGTCAGGCTGCGGATCGACTTCTCCACCTCCGGCGCCTGGTCAAAGATCACCTCAAGGTCGGCGCCGGACTCCGCCTCCAGCGCGGGCAGCAGGTCGCTGACTGCGTGCGAGATCTCCACCGCGTTGGCGCCCGGGATCGCGGTGACCGCGATGCCCAGGCTCACCTTGCCGTTGGTCCGGGTGATGGTGGTGGCCTCGCCCTCGCCCGCCTCGATGAGCGCGACGTCGGTCAGGCGGGTCGCCGGGTTGACATACAAAGCGCTGAGCTGATCGATGGAGGTGAACCTGCCGCCGACCGCGACCGAGTAGGACCGGCCGTTCTCGTTGATCGTGCCGCCCGCCGTCGAGACGCCGTTCGCGGTCAGGGCAGCCGTCACCGCCTGCACGCTCAGCTGCCGCTTCGCCAGCTCGGCCGGGTTGATGGTGATCGTGATCTGCTTCGCCCGCCCGCCGTTGAGCGTTGCCTCCCGTACCCCCGAAATGGCATTGATCTCCGGGATCACCCGGTCACGCAGCACGTCCTCGCTCGCCCCGCTCGCCGCCAGCGTGATCACCGGGATGTCGTCGCTGGTGCCGGCGACCACCCGAGGCTCCACCCCGGCGGGCAGGCGGGTCGAGATCCGGCTCAGCGCGGAGGAGACATCGGCGGACATCTCCTTTACGTCCACCCCGTAGTCGAAGCTGACCGCGACCGACGAAGAGCCGTTGCGCGAGGTCGAGGTGACGAGCGTTACCCCGTCGAGGCCGGCCACCGCCTGCTCGACCGGGACCGTCACCTGCTGTTCGACCAGCTCGGGCGTTGCGCCCGGGTAGGTGGTGACCACCGACACCTGGGGGAACTGGATGTCGGGGAACATCTGCTGGCGCAGCTGGGGCAGGATCGCGGCGCCGAAGCCGAGGATCGCCACCGTGATCAGGGCCACCAGGCCGCGGTTGGCCAGGCTGAGACGGGCAAGGAAGGACACGCGTGCACCTAAGCAAGCCAAGGCTGGCGCCCGCTGAATCAAAGCTGAAAGTTTCCCACAAGATCTTTGCACTCTCGGTTAGAGCGGGCACGATTGCTGAGTGCAGCAGCGATTGTTGGTCGTGGATGACGAGCCCACCATTGTGTCCCTATTGTCGGCGAGCCTGCGATTTGTGGGCTTCGATGTGCGCACGGCCGGCTCGGGCGAGGAGGCGCTGCGCGTCGCCGCCGAGTTCCGGCCCGAGCTGCTCGTGCTCGACGTGATGCTGCCCGACTACGACGGGTTCGAGGTGGTGCGGCGGCTGCGCGCCGACGGCCGCCACCTGCCGGTGCTGTTCCTCACGGCCCGCGACGGAGTGCAGGACAAGATCACCGGGCTGACGGTCGGCGGCGACGACTACGTGACCAAGCCGTTCAGCCTGGAGGAGGTCATCGCCCGCATCCGGGCGGTGCTGCGCCGGACCCGGGCGGGGGGCGACCGCCCGCAGCGCCTGGTGGTGGCCGACCTCGAGCTGGACGAGGACAGCCACGAGGTGCGCCGCGCCGGCCAGGTCGTCGACCTCTCGCCGACCGAGTTCAAGCTGCTGCGCTACCTCATGCTCAACCCGGGCCGGGTCCTCTCGAAGTCGCAGATCCTCGACCACGTGTGGCAGTAC
>DASUXL010000287.1:0-4171 GCA_036377915.1 Candidatus Limnocylindrales bacterium | reverse complement strand
GGCCGGTGGTCCTGGTCCTGATCGATCCCACGCCCGGTTGCTGGCCCAGGGGCGAGCGGCCGATGCCCATGGTGCTGATCAGGACCGCCCCGCTGTCACGGGCAGAGGTTCTCCAAGCGCTGGATCGGGGCGTCTCGGCGGTGGTCGACGCCGGGAGGGTACCGCCGGAGGGCCTTGTCGCCGCGCTCACCCTGGCGGCCAACGGCCACGTGGTGCTCGCGGTGCCGCAGGCGCACGCCGTCGTGGGCGCCGCGGATGCCTTGCGCGGCGAGGCTTTCCGCACCCTGCCCGACCTGACCGCCAGGGAGTCGGACATCCTGCGCTCCATCGCCGACGGCCGCACCGTGCGCCAGACCGCGCGGGCGCTGGGCATCGCCGAGAAGACGGTGGAGAACGTCCAAACGCGACTGTTCCGCAAGCTGGGTGCCCGCAACCGGACCGGAGCACTGGGGGTGGCCAGCGCCCTGGGACTCCTGGATCTGGACGGACACCGCTAGGGCTCTAACATTGACGCATCTATTGGTTTAGGAAGGAGAGACGATGCGAATCACCCGCCTGCTCGCCGTCTTCGCCATCGCGCTTGCCGCGGTCGCGTTCCCCGGCACCGCCCACGCGGCATCGATCACGCAGCCTTTCGCCGCCGACTCCGGCGACGCCTGCCCGTACGGGACCACGAGCGGCACGCTCACCTGGCGGTTCGGCACCAGTTCACCCCTACCGCTGACCGCCGTCGACGTCAAAGGCAAGCTCGCCGACCGTCCCCTGCTCGCCGACCCCGGTTCCTTCTGCCGCGACGACGGCTTCTTCAGCAGCGTCAGTTTCGTTGCCTACGCGAGCACCGTCGAGATCGACCGGCAGAGCCGAGCCGTCAACAACGGCACGGTCAGCTTCGAGTTCACCCTCGGGCGCGACTCGGCGGCGGCCCGGATAAACCGCGTGGTGATCCAGGTGTGCCGCAGCCCGATATTCACGCTGCCGCCCAGCTACTGCGGCAAGGAGGTCACGTTCCTGGTGCCGCCCATCGCCTGAGACCACGGCGAAAGCGTCGCTATCAGACTCCCTCTGGCGGGGCGAACTGGCTGATCGTGAACTCGGCGCCCTGCGGATCGCGCACCAGCGAATGCTTGGTCCACATGTCGTCGACCGAGGACAGAATCGTGGCGCCAAGCCGCTCCGCGGTGGCGGCGCTTTCGTCGCGATCTGCGACGGCAAAGGTGACATGCCAGCGCGCGGGCTCACCCGCGTCGATGGTCGCCAGGCCGCTGACCACATCGGCGAAGCCGTCCGGGACCGAGGCCTGCCGCTCGTAAATGCCGGGGTCGATCGTTGCGGCAAGGTGATCGCCGTACCCCGGAAGCTGAAGCATCGTCCCCGCCCCCTCTATGGCCGCGGCCCGCCAGCCGAACAGGGGAGTGTAAAAAGCCATCGCGGAGTCGGGGTCCGGGGTGTGCAGATCGCTGAAGTTCCAGGAACCCGGGCCGTTCACGAGCTGCGCACCGAGCCGCTTTCCCGGCTGCCACAACCGGAACTCGGCCCCCGCGGGGTCGAGGCAGGTGGCGGCCCGCCCCGCGGAACCGGCGTCCTCGGGTGCGGAGACGACCGTGCCACCCCCGGCGGCCACGGCCGCCGCCGTCGCGTCGGCGTCGTCGACGGCGACATAGGTGTTCCACTTGGCCGTGCCCGCGTCGGTGCCCGCGGGCGCGAGCGCACAGACGTCCTGCCCGTCCAGCGTGGCGATGAGGTAGGACGACCGGGGTGCCCCGGAGGGCATCGCGTCGGTCAGGGTCCAGCCGAAAAGCCCGCCGTAGAACCGGGCCGCCGCGTCAAGGTCGGGTTGCTCGGTGTCGATCCAGCACGTCACGCCCTGTGGATAGGTCCTCTGCTCGGCCATCCCCGCCCCTTCCGCCAACCCGGGTACCACTCCAAGATGCCAGGTTAGCCCTATTCCTCATGAATCTTGGCTCTTTAGCCATCGAGAGATGGTCCAGTAGTCGGAGTCGGTCAGGCCGCGGCGTGGGTCCACGCGGTGCAGGAGCGCGGGCGCGTGGTGGTTGGCCTCCACCCATATCCGGTCGGCGTCGGTGATCTCGTCGTCGACCCAGACGAACCCGCGTCCCGCGGCCCACTCGACGAGGCGGCGCGTCTTCCAGTGCAGCCCGCTGTCGTCGTCGTCGTCTTCGTCGTGTGGCCAGTCGACGACGGGCAGCTGGGGCAGGCCCAGCCGTGGTGCGAGCACCTCGTTGGCTTCGGCCATCCAGCCCGTGGCCCAGATCAGATCGCAGGGCAACGCGGCGAGGCGGCGGCTGTGTTCGGGGTCGAGCCCGCCAAGCGACGGATTGGCATAATCGCCCGGCAGTCGCCCGATGCCGCCGGTCATTGGCAGGAGCGTGCCGTCAACGTCGAGGAACAGCAGCGGGCGTGGCTTCGGTGGCCCGGGCATAGCGATCAGCTTACGACAGCGTCCTGAGTTTGAACCGGGTCAAAGCGGCACCAGCGCCGATCAAACCGCAGGCGAGCAGAATCAGCTTCCAGAACGGAAGTCCGGTCGCCGGTAATACAGGTGCCGGTGCATCGGGGACGAGCGTGTTCGTGATCACCAGTTCGACGGTGGTGTCGCCGTAGACCGGAAAGACCGGGAATCTGGTGACCGGCTCCGCGCCATTGACGCTGTAGGTCACGTTCCAGTTTCCCGCCAGAAGGGTGGTGTCTTCCGCGACCGCGCATTGCGAGCCGGAGGCGATGTCGTCGACGAGGACTTCTCCGCCGGTGCCGGGGACGGTTACCAGCTGTGGCAGCGGTCCGCCGCCAGTCTGCCCGGTTGGCTGGCCTTCGACGTCCTCACACGCGATACCCCAGGTGTAAGAAGCCGGCAAGGCACCGCCGTTTTCAGCCTGGACGACCTTGCGGACGTGGAGAACGCCATCCTTGACGGCCACACCGGAAAAGTCGTTCACCACCGCGATCAGGACCGGCGTGGTACCGATGACAACCCCGGTCGTGTTCGCAGTAGCGGGGATGTACCTGACCTGCGAACCGCTGGGAAAGCCTGCCGTGCCTTGCTCCTGCACGGTGCATACGGCACCGGCGGGGATGTTGTCCAGCTGCTCCTTTCCGGCGATCGCGACACCACCACCGGCGCCGAACGTCACGTCAAACGGTGCCAATCCGGTGCAGGTGACTGTCACCGTGAACTGGCTGGGCAGCGGCTGGACAGGCTGGCCCGGTGGCGGGATCACGACTTTGCCCAGCAAGGCATGGTTCACGCCGCCGCCCGGGACCGTACCGGCGTGATAGCAGACGAACCAGTGGCTGAGGTCCGGGATGTTGCCACCATTGGTCAGCGGTGAAATGTAGTTCTGCGGCGAAGGCAGCGTTGGCGGCACATAAGGGTCCCGGTACACGTTGTACCCGTCACCGCCCTTGACGACGACGGCGTCGATGACAACACCGGCCGCGACGCCGGCGGGGGTGATCGTCACATTGACGTACTTGCCGTCAGAAGTCGTGCCCGAGATGAAGATGTCCTGCGCCGTTGCCGCGGCCTGCGCGCCAATCTGCACGTCGTCATCAGGGACATTCTCCGTCTGAGCGCAGGTGGTCACGTTGCCGCTGTGGTACTCCGCCCGGCTGTCCGACGGCGCCGAGGCCAACTCCGGAGGCAGGAACGGCTGCCCCCATGCGGCCGTGCCCGACGTGACCGTGGCCGTGAACCCGGCCGTGAACCCGGCCGCGCCCGCAATGACCACCAGCCGCCATCGCGGCGCGCGCGACGAAGTCCCTTGAAACATGAATCCCCGATACCCTGCCTTCACTATCAAAGCAGCAGGATATAGGCAAAGTGGAGGGTCGACGATCAGGTCCACACGGTGTAGGCGAGTGTCAGCGTGTCGCCGACGGCGGTGATGTTGAGCCGTCCGTATCGGCCGTCGGAGGTACGCACGCAAAGCCACTGCCCGGCCCCGAGGTTGCGGACCGTGTTGTCGTCCCAGCGCTGCAGCGCCCGGCAGACCTGTTTGCTGGGCGTGCCCGAGGACAGTTCGAGCCGACTGTCGTTAATGGGGGTCAGCGCGTCGTCGTTCGATCGGTATATGTCGCGCTCACCCTCGGTTTGCCCGCTGTCAAGATCGAAGCCCTGGTCGCCGGTGAGCGCCACGGTGCCGCTGCGCAGTAC
>DASUXL010000286.1:0-14207 GCA_036377915.1 Candidatus Limnocylindrales bacterium | reverse complement strand
GAGATAGCGGTCGATGAGCTCGTTGACGGACGGCATGTCGAGAACGGCGCCCTGCGTGGTGCGTGCGGCGATCGAGGGGCGTGCCGGCGTCTTGCCGGTCAGCAGCCAGTCGACCGTCACCCCGCCCGCCTCCGCGATGAGGGCGAGCTCCAGCGAGGTGAACCTGCGACTGCCCGCGAGCGACTTGGACAGCTTGTCCTTGCTGATGCCGACCATCGCCGCGAACGCCGTGTGGCTCTCCGCGACCTGCTGGATCACCGCACGGACACGGTCGATGAGTGGGCCGGACACATGCCAAGACTAGCCCGGCTGTTGCGAAAAGCGCAACAACGGCGGACCGCCATGGGTCAAGATCCGATTTATGGGGCATTATTTTCAAGTGGCACTGCCGAGACCGCGAGACGGTCAGTACCCCGGGTCAAAACAGCGCGAGCCCGGACGCGTGGCAAAGGCGCTTGCTCCCGTGATTGTCCGTGCGGCCGACGGGTTGAGCCGGTGGACGACCCGGGTGCTGGGGGTGGAGGCGACGGTCGGGCGGGAGCAGATCCCGGGGCTGGAGCTGCGGCAGCTGATCGCGGTGAACACCGCGCTCGACCCGGACGAGCGGCACATCATCGGCAAGGCGCTGGCTCGGGGGGCGGCGCTGGTGCGGGAGGTGATGGTGCCGCGGACCGAGGTGAGTTTCCTGCAGGTGGGGATGAGTGTGCGGGAGGCGACGGCGTTTGCCCGCGAGGAGCGGCATACCAGGTTTCCGGTGACCGACGGCAGCGACGACGACGTCGTGGGCTTCGTGCACCTGCGGGACCTGTTGTGGGAGAAGCGAAGGGATCGGAGCATCGGCGACCTGACCCGGGTCATCAAGCGCCTTCCAGGCAGCAAGCCGGTGCTGGGAGCCCTTTCGGAGATGCGCCGGGAGCGACATACCATCGCGGTCGTGGTCGACGAGTATGGCGGCACGGCCGGAATTGTGACCCTGGAGGACCTTATCGAAGAGCTGGTCGGGGAGATCCACGACGAGTATGACGAGACAGCCACCCCCACCCCGATCCACGGCGCACCGTTCGAAGTGGACGGCATGCTCAACCTTGCCGACTTCGCCGAGCACTGCGGGATTTCGCTGCCCGACGGCCCGTATGAGACGGTCGCCGGGTTCATCATGAGCTCACTGGGCCGCCTGCCCGTGGTGGACGACTCGGTCACGATGGACGGATACACGCTTTCCGTGGTGAAGGTCGACGGCCGCCGGGTGGCCCGGGTCCGCGTGACACCGACGGAATGAGACGGCTGGTCCTGACCTTCGCCGTGACCCAGACGGTCGGCTACGGCGTACTCTTCTACACCTTCGGCGTGTTCAACGTTCCCCTCGCTCGGGACCTGAACGCAAGCGCCACAACGGTTTCGGGTGCGCTCACGGTCAGCGTGCTGGCGGCGGCGGCCGGGGCCTTCCCGGTCGGGCGGTGGCTTGACCGCCGTGGCGGGCGGGCTCTCATGACTTCAGGATCCATTGTGGGTACCGGGGCCGTGCTCGCCTGGTCGCAAGCGCGCACGGTCTGGCAGCTCTACGCCGCGATGCTCGTGATTGGACTGTGTTGCGCCGCGGTGCTTTACGAAGCAGCGTTCGCGGTCGTCGTCAAGAATGTCAAGCCGCCCAAGCGATCCGGGGCGATCCTGGCGATCAGCATCGCGGGCGGCTTTGCCAGCACGATTTTCATGCCGCTGGCCGGCGTGCTGGGCGAGGAACTGGGCTGGCGCACGGCGCTGGTCGTCCTGGCCGTGATTCACGGCTGTCTGACCATTGTCCCGCACGCCTTGTGGGTACCCAGAAAAGGCATGGACCAAGAAAGTCCCGGGCCGCGCCTCCCCCTGGCCGCCGCCCTCGGAGATCGCGTTTTCTGGCTTCTGGTCGTGGGTTTTACCGCCAATTCGGCCGCGGCCTCCGCCGTCGCCGTGCACCTGGTCGGCTACCTGCTGGGGCTTGGCCACACCGTCACCATCGCGGCCGCCATCACCGGCCTGCTCGGCGCGATGTCGGTCGCGGGGCGGCTGCTCACCACGCGCCTGTCGCAACGCTTTTCCACCGCCGCGATCGCGACCGTCATCTACGTGGGCCAGGGCGCGTGCATGCTGCTGCTGCCAATGGTCGGTGGATCGGTGGCGGGGGCGGCCGGCTGCGTGCTCGGTTTCGGTCTCGGCTTCGGCGTGGCCAGCATCGCCCGCCCGACGATCCTCGCGGATCGTTACGGCGCAATGGCTTTCGGCCGCATTTCGGGTACTTTGACGGTGCCTGTCATCCTGGCGAGGGCGGCCGCACCTTTGGCTGTCGCCACGCTTACCATTTCCGGGCTTCCGCTGTTCGCCTCGCTGACCTCCCTGCTCGCCGCGGCCTGCCTGGCAGCGGCGGCCGCCCTGTCCACAGGAAGTTTGCCGGCGACGGCGATCCCACCCAATTGATCAATGTCGGTGCGTGTACTCTGCCGCGCATGTCGTCGACTCAGCAGAGCAACACCTATCTCGAGAAGGTAATGGCGGATCAGGCCGCGCTCGAGGAGGATCTGCGCCCCGCCAAGGTGGCCGCGCCGGCACCGGCGCCGGCCCAGCGCCGCTCGCGCGGCGTGGGTGGTGGCGGCCTGCCGCCCGCTCAGGCGGTCTCCGAGCCGCACGCGGCGGTGACCGAGGCGGTCGCGGTGCGCGTGACCGGTTTCGGGCGGTGGAAGACGGTTATCGTGCCGCCCAACGCATTCGTGGTGCACACCCGGCGCGGCCACGCCGAGCCGCTGCAAATGGGGCTGGGCATCTCGTTCCGGTTCAACCCGCTCAAGGACTCCTTCCTGATCATCCCGGGCACGATGCAGACGATCCTGCTCAACGCCTACTGCATCTGCCGCGAGCTGCAGGGCGTCGTAGTCCAGGCCTACGTCCAGTGGATTGTCGAAGACCTCGCGACCGCGTACAAGCGCCTGGACTTCAGCCAGCGCTCCGACCCGATGCGCCTGGTGAACCTGCAACTCAAGGAGCAGGCGGAGGCGGCGGTCAAGGACAAGGTGTCGACGATGAGCGTGGTCGAGGTGCTCAGCGACAAGCAGCCAATCATCGAGGAGCTGACCTCGCGGCTGCGCGCGGTCGCCGAGGGCGGACTGGGCCTGCGCATCGTCACCGTGCAGATCAAAGAGGCGGTGGTCTCCTCCACCCGCCTCTGGGAGAACCTGCAAAAGCCTTACCGCGCAGAGCAGAACCAGATCGGCCGCCTCGCCGAACTCGCCGCCGACGAGGTGATCGCGGCGCGCCAGGCGCAGAACGAGGCCCTTGCCTTCGACCGTTCCGCGCAGGAGCAGCTGCGCCGCGGCGAACGGGAACAGGAGGACGCGCGCAAGCTTGCCAGCCAGCGCGACGAGACCCGCGGGCACACGCTCGGGCTGGAGTCCGAACGCCACGCCCAGGAGGTCGAGATCGGACGGCTGCGCCTTGAAATGGAGCACCTGCTCGAACAGGCAAAGCTCGACTACGAGCTGGCGTCGCGGACGGCAATGGCGGAGAACGAGAACTCCATCAAGCTGATGGAGATCGAACGTTCCCGCATGCGGCAGGAGATCAACAACGGGCAGTCGCCCGAGGCGATCCAGGCCAGGCTGATCGCGGCCCTGCCCGAAATCGTCTCGCGCCTGCCCAAGCCCGACGAGCTGCGCACGGTCAACCTTTCCGGCAACGACCCCGGCACCCTGGCCGGCATAATCGCCGAGCTTGCCGCGGCCGTGGGAGCGCTGCGTGCTATTCAACGTAACTGACTGCATCTAGGCTGATGCGGTGGTCAACCCCGAGCCCACCCCCCGGCCGCGCCGTGGCGACCTGACGATCGCCACGGTGGCGCGCCTGGCCGGGGTCTCGGTCCCCACCGTCTCCAAAGTCATCAACGGCCGCACCGGAGTCGCGGCCGCCACCCGCCGCCGCATCGAGGCGATCCTGCACGAAAAGGGGTACAGGCGGCCGCAGACGATCGGGCCGGTACCCATCCTCGAGGTGGCGTTCCGGGCGCTGGAGAGCCACCTCGCGGTGGAGATCCTGCGCGGGGTGGAACGGGTGGCCCGGGAGCGGGAGCTGGCGGTGGGCTTCACCGAGATCCAAGGGCGGGGAAACCCGGGACGCCACTGGATGGAACAGGTGCTGGCGCGGCGGCCGACCGGTGTGATCGCGGTCTACTTCGACTTCGACACCCAGCAGCAGGCGCGGCTGGCGACCAGCTCCATCCCGCTGGTCGCGGTCGACCCGACCGGGGAGCCGTTGCACGACACACCTTCCGTGGGCGCCACCAACTGGAGCGGCGGTCTTGCCGCCACCCGTCACCTGCTCGGCCTGGGCCACCGGCGGATCGGCATGATCAATGGTCCGACCGAATTCCTTTGCGCCCGAGCAAGATTGGACGGGTACAGGGCCGCCCTGCACGGTGCGGCGGTGCCGTTCTCGCCGGGCCTGGTGCGCCGGGGGCGCTTCTGCTTCGAGGACGGTTTGCAGCAAGGCGTTGCGCTGCTTGAGCTTTCGCCTCGCCCGACGGCCATCTTCGCCGCCAACGACCTGCAGGCGCTGGGAGTGTACGCCGCCGCCCACCGGCTCGGGCTGCGCATCCCGCAGGACCTGAGCGTGGTCGGGTTCGACGATGTCGAGTTCGGACAGTGGGTGACGCCGCCGCTGACCACGATCCGGCAACCGCTGGCCGAGATGGGCGCGGTCGCCGCCGAGATCGTCGTCGCCCTCGCCGCCGGCCGCCAGCCCGCTCAGACCCGGATCGAGCTGGCGACCACCTTGGTGGAGCGGCAAAGCACCGCCCCACCGTCCGGTTTGGACTAGGCGTGTCTAGGCCAGCTGGCAGGGGTTGCCGTTGAGCGTGAACGACGGCGGCCGCCCGGTGTTGCCGGCGTGGTTGGCGTTGAAACCCATCCCGGTCGACTGGCCCGGGCTGACGACCGCGTTGTAGCCCAGGTTGCGCGCCGTGACCTGCCCGCTGGTCGGCGTGATGGTGGCATTCCAGGTGGAGGTGACGACCTGCCCGGCCGGCAGGGTGAACACCAGCGACCAGCCGTTGATCGGGGCGGTCCCGGTGTTGGTGATGGTGATGTTCGCGGTCAGGCCGGTGTTCCAGGGATTCACCTGGTACCCGATGCGGCAGAACCCGATCGGCTGCGAGGGCGATTCAGATGTTGACGGTGAAGCTGAAACCGGTGGAGAACTTGTCGGCCCCGTGTTGAGACCGAAGAACTCGATCGCCATCTGGGCCTGCCCGGCAAGCGGCAGCGAGTGGCCCACACCCTGCAGGCTGATCGCCTCGACCGCCGCCATCGTGCCGCTGCTGCCGTAACGGGTACGCGTCCAGCCGGAACGCGGCTGGTCGGTGAAGGCCGGCGTCTGGCTCAGCCCGTGCACGTTTGTCCACTGCTTCACCGACTCGCCGAAGTTGGGGTACCGCAACGTGGTGTCCTCGGTGCCGTGCCAGATCTGCATCCGCGGCCGCGCGCCCGTGAAACCGGGGAAGGCGCCGCGCACCAGGTCGCCCCACTGCTGCGGGGTACGGATGATCTGGCCATTGGCGCAGGCGCTGTTCCACATCGAGCCGTCGGTCGTGGCGAAGCAGGCGAACGGTACCCCCATGAAAGCGGCACCCGCCTTGAACACGTCGGGGTAGGCGCCGAGCAGCACGTTGGTCATCATGCCGCCGGATGAGGCGCCGGTGGCGTAGACGCGGCTGGGGTCGCCCGCGCGGTTCTGCAGCACCCAGCGGACCATCGACACGATGCTCATGGAGTCGCTGCCGCCGTCGTGCCGCAGGCTTGCGGCGGTCGAGACGTCGAAGCAGCTGCCGCTGCGGGTCGCCGAAGGATAGACGACGATGAAACCATACTGGTCGGCCAGGCGGGCGAACTCGGTTCCGGAGTGGAACGCCGGACCGGAGCCGGTGCAGTAGTGGACCGCGACCAGCACCCCCGGGCGGGCGGCGACGTTGTCCGGCACGTAGAGGTACATCCGCAGGTTGCTCGGGTTGGTGCCGAAGCCGGTCACCTCCACGAGTGAGGCGGCCTTCGCCTCGGGCGCCGCGATCATGGCGGCAACGGTCAGCGTGAGTGCGGCCAGCAGGCCCCACAGCGCTTTGAGCGAGAGGTTCATCGACTGCTCCTCGAAGCGTTTGCGAGAAAGGGACATCGACCCGGTTCCGGGGAGGCCCAGTCACCCGGAGAAGCAAACGGCTCCGAAAGCTTTCTGAGTATCTATCGAAAGCTTTCTAAGCGCAAGACAGTTTCTGTTATGCCAATTGACAACACAGAAACTCGCCACTACATTCATTGCGTGGATGAGGTGAGACGGCCGGGCAGGCCACGCAAGGACCCGGCCGCGCTGGCCCGATGGACGCCGCCCGAGGGCTGGTCACGGCTTGTCGCGTGGATCTCGCCGGAGGAGAAGAAGGCGCTCAAGCGGGTCGCTGTCGAGGCTGAAGTCTCCATGGCCGACCTCGTCCGATCGCTCGCGAGCGGCCTCGCCGCGGGCGTCGTCACCCCCGAGGACCTCATGGGGCATGTCCGGAAAGGACTTCAGGCAATGGAGAAGATTCCCACGCTGTTCGAGCGGGACGAGCATTTCCACGTGGTCGACCGGCCGCGGGCCGAGTGCTCCTGGGTTTTCGAGGGCCAGGGAGTCGGCACGGAGAAGCTCGACGGCACCAACGTGCGCCTGACCGTGCGATCGGGTCACCTTGTCCGGGTGGAGAAGCGGCGCAACCCGTCCAAGGTGCAGAAGCAGCAGGGAATCATCGACGGGTGGTATGTCGACGCCGACGAGTTCTCGTCGCAGGACAAGTGGGTTTTTGTTGCGGCACGGGCGACCGACATCTCCGGCTGGCCCGACGGCGAGCATCCGTGCGAGGCGCTCGGCCCCAGCATCCAGGGCAACCCGCTGGGCCTGCCGGACGCGACGTGCGTGCCGTTCAACATGACGATCCCGACCTACGACGACATCCCGCGCAGCTTCGACGGTCTGCGGGACTACCTCGCCGAGCTTGACAGCCGTTACGCGCCAGGCCATTTCGCCGAGGGCATCGTCTTCCACCACACCGACGGGCGCCGGGCAAAGATCAAGCGCAAGGACTTCCGCGCGCTGGCAGGCAAGGAAGGGTAATCACTAACCTGTGCCGCTCGACATTATTGAAAGTCGAGCGGCATAGTTAACTACATGACGGTAGTGAAGAGCTTCTCGGTGCCCGATGACGTGGCAAAGTATCTTGATGGCTTGCCTCGCGGCCAGGCATCGGCAGTGGTCACGTCCCTTTTGCGGCGCCACATGCTCAGCGAGCAGGTCGAGAAGATCAGTGGTCGGTCTCCCACACCTGAACAGAGGCAGGCGGCAAGAGTGTGGGCACGCAGTCAGCTCCAAGCTGCCCGTGAAGCAGTTGAACTGGGCGCCTATGACGAAGTTCGCCGCCAGATGGGATGGACGTCTTGATCGACTCTCCAATGCGGCTGGTTCTTGACGCCTCAGCGGTCCGGGCATTCGGGCACAGCGAGGGCGGTGGGCGAGATCCTCGTCGAGGTCGAGGAGGAGGGCTGCGTTCCTGGAAATGCTTGCCTTTAGGCACGAGGCGGTGCGGTGCATCGAGTTGGAAGACCCGGGGACCGGCTGATTAGACCAGGAAGGTGATGGCGGGGTCGTGGTCCTCCAGGATGATCTCGGGCTTCTCCTCGAACACCCCGGCACCGGTGTTCCAGTAGGACTCCGCGTCCCCATCACTCGTGAAAACGATCAGCTCGTCGCGGCCGTTGCCGTCGGTGTCGGCGAACCGCACCCGTGACGGATCGTTGCGGCCGGTCGCGACGATCGTTCCTGCGCCGGGGTAGGTGCCGTTCACGTTGAAGAAGGCGCGCACGTTCCCGTTCGGGTCGAGCGAGACCGCATCGTCGCGGCCGTCGCCGTTGAGGTCGGTGAAGCGCACCCGCGCCGGATCGAACCAGCCCCAGCCGACAACCGCCGTGGCCCCGCCGGCGAAGTGAAACTTCAACTCCCCGTTGGTTTCCACCGTCACTGTCTCATCACGACGGTCGCCGTTCAGGTCGGCGAAGAGCATCCGCGCCGGGTCCGCGATGCGCGCCGGCACAGTCCCCCCGGTCTGCGGCACGCGTCCCGACCCGTCGTCGTTGAGCAGCACGACTTCCTTGTCCCCGTCCCCGTCGAGATCGGGGAAGCGGGTCCGTGCGGGGTCACCCCAGTGACTTCCGATCACCGTTCCCGGGCCTTTCATCCGGGGGTACCCTCGAACGCTGTCCTCGTGCACGACAACGAGATCCGCGATGGCGTCCCCGTCCAGGGACGAACCGCAGTTGCGGCTGGCCAGGGTCGCCGGCGGGTTTGTCGGCTCACCGCTGAAGACCGCCTGCACCCCCTCGCCGTCGCGCATCACCGTGTAGTGCAGGTGCGGCACGTACGTGCGGCCGTTGTCCGACCCGCTGTTGCCGGTGTGCCCGACGTGCTGGCCCTGCATCACCAGCTGCCCCTGCGGAATCCACGACTGCTCCCGCAGATGCAGGAAGTATGTCTTCCACCCGCCGCCGTGGTCGATGATGACGGTCCAGCCGCTTTTCCCGCTCCACCAACCGGTGTACTCGAGGATGCCGGTGGCCGGAGCGAGCACCGCCTGCCCGTCCGTCGGCCCGGTCTTGTGGAACATGTCGAGGCTGTGGGGGTTGGGCCAGTGCGCGGCATAGGTGCCCGCGCTCCACACCTGCCCGCACGGGAACGGCAGCTTGAAATAGGGCTGCTCGCCGCTGACCAACGCCAGGACTAAAGCGATCTTACCAATCACCCAGCTTCAACGATCATGCCCGCGCCGACGGTACGGTTGGTGTTCTCATCGATGATGATGAACCCGCCCGTGGCGCGGTTGCGCCTGTACTCGTCGGCCAGCAGGGGCACGGTGGTGCGCAGCCGGACACGGCCGATCTCGTTGAGGGTCAACGACTGCGCCTGCTCGTCGCGGTGCAGCGAGTTGACGTCGAGGCGGTAGTGCAGCTGCCGCACGATCGCCCGCGCATTGCGGGTGGTGTGCTTGATGGAGTACTTGCCGCCCACCGACAGCGGCTTGGACTCGTCCATCCAGCAGACCAGCGCCTCCACGTCCTGCGCCACCGCGGGTGCGTTGTGCGGGCGGCAGATCATGTCCCCGCGCGAGATGTCGATCTCGTCTTCGAGCCGGATCGTCACCGACATCGGCGGGAACGCCTCGGCGACCGGGCCGTCGGCCGTCTCGATCGCGCTGATCCGAGTGGTGAACCCGCTGGGCAGGACCATCACCTCGTCACCGGGTTTCAGCACGCCCGAGGCGACCTGTCCGGCGTACCCCCGATAATCGGTTATCACCGTCGACTGTGGACGGACGACGAACTGCACCGGGAAGCGGACATCCACCAGGTTGCGGTCGGAGGCGATGTGCACGTGCTCAAGGTGGTGCAGCAGCGAGGGACCTTCATACCAGGGCATTTTCGCCGAGCGGGTCACGATGTTGTCGCCGTGCAGCGCGCTGATCGGAATGATCGCCAGGTCGGTGATGTCGAGCTTGGCGGCGAAGTCGGTGAACTCCGACACGATCCGCTCATAGACCTCCTGCGACCAGTCCACGAGGTCCATCTTGTTCACGCACAGGACAAGGTGCGGCACCCGCAGCATCGAGCACAGGAAGGCGTGCCGGCGGGACTGCTCGACGATGCCCTTCCTGGCATCGACCAGCACCAGCGCCAGGTCCGCCGTCGACGCGCCGGTGACCATGTTGCGGGTGTACTGGATGTGCCCGGGGGTGTCGGCGATGATGTACTTGCGGCGCGGGGTGGAGAAGTAGCGGTACGCCACATCGATCGTGATGCCCTGCTCGCGCTCGGCTCGCAGGCCGTCGGTGAGCAGCGCCAGGTTGGTGTACTCGTCTCCACGCGCGGCGCTGACCGCCTCGACCGCCTCAAGCTGGTCGGTGAACAGCGACTTGGTGTCATAGAGCAGCCGCCCGATCAGCGTCGACTTGCCGTCGTCGACACTGCCGGCGGTGGCGAACCTGAGCAGATCCGTCATCAGAAGTACCCCTCCCGCTTGCGATCCTCCATCGCCGCCTCGCTGACCTTGTCGTCGCCGCGGGTGGCGCCGCGCTCGGTGATCCGGGTCGCCGCTACCTCGTCGATCACCTTCTCCACCGTGTCGGCGTCGGAGCGGATCGCCGCCGTGCAGCTCGCGTCGCCCACCGTGCGATAGCGGACCCGCTGCTTGGCAACGGTCTCTCCGGCCCGCGCGGTGACGAACTCGTTGACGGCGTAGAGCATGCCCTCACGCTCGACGACCTCCCGGTCGTGCGCGAAGTAGATGCTCGGAAGGGGAATCTGATCACGTTCGATGTAGTGCCAGATGTCAAGCTCGGTCCAGTTGGACAGGGGGAAGACCCGGATCGACTCGCCGGGGTGGTGCCGCCCGTTGTAAAGCGCCCACAGCTCGGGCCGCTGGTTCTTGGGATCCCACTGGCCGAACTCGTCGCGGAAGCTGAACACCCGCTCCTTGGCGCGCGCCTTCTCCTCGTCGCGGCGGGCGCCGCCGAACAGGGCGTCGAAGCGGTACTTCTCGACGGCGTCGAGCAGGACCGGGGTCTGGATGCGGTTGCGGGAACCGTTCGCCGGCTCCTGCACCATCCCCTTGGCCAGGGCCTCGGGCACGCTCGCCACGATCAGCTGCACGCCCAGCTGCTCGACCCGCTCGTCGCGGTACGCCAGCACCTCGGGGAAGTTGTGCCCGGTGTCCACGTGCATGACCGGGAACGGGATGCGCGCCGGGTGGAACGCCTTCTCCGCCAGGCGCAGCATGACGATGGAGTCCTTGCCGCCGGAGAAGAGCAGCACCGGGCGCTCGAACTCGGCAACCACCTCACGCATCACGAACACGCTCTCGGCTTCGAGGGCATCGAGGTGCGAGACGCGATAAGCGGCAGGCGAGCTCATGCGATTTCCAGACCTTTCCTAGTTATTAACTGGGGAATTAACCTACCCCGGGCACGAACGCACTTCAACGCCTGTGTGACAGGGCCGACAGGAGTCGCGCCGCCAGATCCGCCCGGCACACGATCAGATCCGGCAGGCTCGGGTCGGGGCGGTTATACCCCAGCTTGCTCCCGTCGATGCGGCTCGCGTGCAGTCCCGCCGCCAGCGCCACCGCCACCGGCGCCGCGCTGTCCCACTCGCTCTGCCCGCCGGCATGGATATACGCGTCCACCTCTCCGGTGATCACCGCAGCGATCTTCGCGCCGGCGGATCCCATGGGTACCAGGACCGCGCTCACCTCGTCGGCAAGCTCCGCCAGGAACGCGGGCGGGCGGGTGCGGCTGACCGCGATCCGGATCGGACCGCCCGAGGCGACGCTCGGGTGCAGCGGCGGGTAGGACGGCCGGGGATCGGTGCTCAGCACCTGGTGCGCCGCGGGCAGGGCCACCGCGCCGGCGGCAAGCGACATTGTCTTCTGGCTCCACAGCGCCACGTGCACGGCCCAGTCAGACCGTCCCGCCTCACCGAACTCGCGGGTGCCGTCAAGCGGGTCGACGATCCACACCCGCTCGTTGATCAGACGGGCGGGGTCGTCCCGTACCCCCTCCTCGGAGAGGATCGCATCCCCGGATCGCCACCTTGACAGCTCGGTGATGAGCATGTCGTGCGCCTTCTTGTCCCCGGCCGCACGCAGCGCGGCGGGATCGGCGAAGCCCAGATCGTCTCGAAGCCCGAGCAGCATCTGGCCGGTGCGCTCGGCCAGCCACGCCGCGAAGGCGCCGTCGGAGGAGGGAGGCATCAATACGCCCCCGAGCTACGGGCCACGGCCGTCAACGTACGCAGCATGATGACCAGATCCATGGAAAGCGACCAGTTTTCGACATAACGCAGATCCAACCGCACCGCCTCCTCCCACGGAAGGTCCGAGCGGCCCGAAACCTGCCACAATCCGGTCATTCCGGGTTTGACGGCGAGGCGGCGGCGCACATCGTCGGCGTAGGCGGCGACCTCGTCGGGCAGCGGCGGCCGCGGCCCGACGAGCGACATCTGTCCTAACACGACATTGAACAGCTGTGGCAGCTCGTCCAGGGAGTAACGGCGCAGCCAGCGCCCCACCCGGGTCACCCGCGGATCGTCGCGCATCTTGAACATCACGTCGTCGTACTCGTTGAGGTGCACCAGATCCTTGCGCCGCAACTCCGCGTCCACCTGCATGGTGCGGAACTTGAAGATGGTGAACTCGCGGACGTCGCGCCCCACCCTGGTCTGGCGGAACAGGATCGGGCCGGGCGAGTCGCGCCGGATGGCGATCGCGATGAACGCGAACAGCGGCGCCAGCAACACGATCAGCAGGCTCGCCGCCGCCCGGTCGACCAGCTCCTTGATGATCCGGCTGCCGCCCTCCAGCCTCGGGTGCTCGACGTGCAGCATGGGCAGCCCGTCGACCGGGCGGATCGTGGTCCTGTCCCCGGCGACGTCGATCAGCGCGCTCGCCACGATCAGGTCGACCTCGTCGCGCTCAAGCGCCCAGGCCAGGCGGCGCAGGGCGTGCCCGTCCAGCTCCGGGCAGCTCAACACGATGACGGTGTCGGCGCCGGCCACGCTCACCGCCTCCGCCACGTCATCGAACGTGCCGTAGACCGGCAGGCCCACGCGGCCGTCGCTGCCCCGCGGCACGCACGCCCCGACCACCTCCAGCCCGTGGAACCGTTCCCGGCAAAGCTGCCTGGTCAGCGCGATGATGGCAAGCTCGTGCCCGACGACGATCACCCGCCGCAGGCAGTACCCCTGCTCCCGTTTGTGGTGCAGGCGGTGGCGCAGCAGGAACCGCGCCACGATGACCGCGGCGGTGGCGGCGGGCAGGGCGATCAGCACATACGACCGCGCGGTCGGCAGCTCAAGGGCGTACGAGACGATCGAGGCGGTGGCGATCAGCCACAGGCCTCCCCGGATGACGCGATCATATTCATGGGTACCCACGAAAAGGAATCGCTTGTCATAGGCGCGAGTGGCCGCGGCTCCCGCGACCAGCGCCACCGGCAGCACCAGGGAAAGGAAAAAGTAGGTGCGGGTGTGCGGGGTCAGCGGCCCGCCGAAGCGGAAAAGATAGGCAAGGCAGCCCGCGGCGGCGCCGACAGCGAAGTCGACCGCCAGAAGCGTGCGCACATAGCGCTGCTCCCAGCCCTTCTTGCGATCCAGTTGCCGGACCGGGACCCCGATGTGCGTGCGGCCCGGCGGCCGCTTTTTTGGCGCCGTCGACGGCCTGACCGCGACCAGCCCCAGCGGCGCCGGGCTGAACGGGGCGGGCCCGGCCGGCGTCGGGGCGAAGTCAACCGGGGAAGTCCGACGGCTTCGGCTCGGGTAGGGCCTCGGCCGTTGTTCCATCCCTGCCCCCAAATGAAGTGTTATCTGGGGGTTAAACGCCAGTTAGAGCCAAATGTCACGCAGTGTGGTAGATGTTCTGCGCGACGCCGAGCCCTTTGGTGACAACGGTCTCGACCGCGTCGGCGGCCCGGTCCACGAGAAAGTCAAGTTCTTTACGCTCGACCGAGGAGAAGTCGTTTAGCACGAAGTCGGCCGGATCCTGCCGCCCCGGCGGCCGCCCGATCCCGAACCGCACCCGCACATAGTCCTTTGTGGACAGAGCCGGACTGATCGACCGTACCCCGTTGTGGCCACCCTCGCCCCCGCCGATTTTCAATCTCAGCTGGCCAAACGGGATGTCGAGCTCGTCGTGCACGATGATGATCTGCTCCGGCGGAACCTTGTAGAACCGGCTCAACGCCGTCACCGGCCCACCCGAAAGGTTCATGTAGGTCAACGGTTTCACCAGCACGATGGTGGGCGCGTCAAGCCCCACCCCCAGCTTTGCCTCGGCCACGTCGGCGGTGGTGCGCTTGTGGCGCGCGAACCTCGCACCCATCCGCTTCGCCAGCAGATCGACCACCATAAAACCCGCGTTGTGCCGGTTGGCGGCATACTTCGGCCCCGGGTTGCCCAACCCGACCACCAGCCACACAGACGTCACCCTCTTAGTACACACGATGGCGGGCCGGTCGATGAAGACCGGCCCGCCAGGAGTCGTTCTTAGGACGCGGATTCCTCGGTGGCCTCGCCACCCTCGGCCTCCTCGGCCTCGGCACCCTCCGGGGCCTCGGCCTCGGCCGTCGG
>DASUXL010000285.1:0-61186 GCA_036377915.1 Candidatus Limnocylindrales bacterium | reverse complement strand
CACCTCCCGCGCGCCACGCCACCTCCCGCGCGCCACGCCACCTCCCGCGCGCCACGCCACCTCCCGCGCGCCACGCCACCCCGCGCGCCACGCCACCTCCCGCGCGCCACGCCACCCCGCGCCCGCGGGGTCGTGTGCGCTGCGGGCTCGGGTGCGCTGCGGGCTCGGGTGCGCCGGGACTTAGGTAGGTCGGCGTAGCAGATCGACCAGGGTCGTCGCCGGGTGGCCGGTCAGGGCCGGAACGTCATCGGTCACGCCGGCCATCTCACCTTTGGCGATGGCTGTGTAGGTGGAGACCCACGCGTCCACCTGCCAATCCGGTGCGCCGTAAGGAATTCGCGACCGGTAGGCCTCCTCGATCGTCTCGGCGTGGTAGGTGACCGTGCGACCGGTCGTGCCGGACAGGATTTCGGCGATCTCGTCGAAGGTGAGGGCTTGCGGGCCGGTGAGGGAGTAGGTCCGCCCGGTGTGGCCGGCGGGTCGGGTCAGCACCGCCACCGCCGCGTCGGCGATGTCGTCCTGGGCTACGACCGCCACCCGGCCGTCGGCGGCGGGACCCCGGATTATGCCGTCGGAGCCCACCATGAACGGCAGGAAGTCGGCGTAAAGGTTGTCCCGCAGGACGGTGAAGTTTAGGCCGCTGGCGCGCAGGTGCTCCTCGGTGGCCCAGTGGTCGCGGGCGAGGGTGAAGGTGGCATCGGGTGCCGCACCGTAGAACGAGATGTAGACCAGGTGTGGTACTCCCGCCGTGGCCGCCGCGTCGATGAACGTGCGGTGCTGCTCGACGCGATCCGGTGTCTCCGCCGCCGAAACCATCAGCGCCGTCGGTACTCCGGCAAGCCCGGCCTCGCATGCCGCACGGTCACCGAAGCGGGCCTGCCGGACGGTCGCGCCGTCAAGCCGCGGAGCCCGGTCGGGGTCGCGGACCAGCAACCTTTGTGCGACTCCGGCGGCGGCCAGGCGGCGCGCCACGCGGCCGCCCAGGTGCCCGGTCGAGCCGGTGACAACTATCGATGGGGTGGGTTCTGTCATGGTATCTACCTCGGTTCAGGTTGCCATTGTGGTCCGGCGATCGAGGGTGGCCCGGTAGGTCGCGGCGGGCAGCAGCACGGCGAACGCCTCCACGATGTCGGCGTCGGTCCCGGACAGGCCCTCGGCGAGCCTTGACTCCAACTCGGCGATGGACAGTGTGTGCACGGCGCCCTCGAGTCGCCGAAACAGGATAGGGCAGGTGCCGCACCAGAAGGTGAGTTCGAAGGCGGGTTCACCTTTGAACCACATGAGGCGGCGGCGTCAGCCTCAGCCGAGGTTTCCGTGCCCGGGCGGCGAGCGGGGGCGGTGGCTAATAACACGCAGGCAACGCTAGCGTGGTACCCGATGCATCTTATGTCTTCTCGCACCTCGGACCTGTCGCCGGTGCGCCTGGCCGAGGTCCGGGCGCTGTGCGAGGCCGCGTTCGGGGGGCGTTTCGACGAGCATGACTGGCAGCATTCGCTCGGCGGCGACCATGTCCTGTGTTTTGTTGGCGAGTCGCTTGCCGGGCAGGCGGCGTTGGTCCCGAGGGTCCTTCGTTGCGGCGGGAAGGCTTGGCGCACCGGCTATGTGGAGGCGGTGGCGGTGCATCCGGCCGCTCAGGGGCGCGGGGTTGGCCGAGAACTGATGCTCACGGCCAACAAGCTCGTTGCGGCCCATTATGAACTTGGCGGGCTGTGCGCCGGGGAGCGGGCCGCTCGCCTGTACCAGCGGGTCGGCTGGCGGCGCTGGCTCGGCCCGACCTTTGTGGACAGTCCGGAAGGGACGGTCGCCACGCCCGAGGAGGATGGCTCGGTCTATGTCCTGCCACGGGTGGAGATGGATCTCACCGGGCCGATCGTGTGCGACTGGCGCGACGGCGACGTGTGGTAGACGTGTGGTAACTGAAGCTCTCCTAAGTTAGGGTGCGCCCATGCTCGAAATGACTTGGGAACAGGCTTGCTCGCGGCGGCTGGCCCGGCACGCCCTGATCGAGCCAGACGAGAGCCTCGCCGAGGTGGCCGGGCGGGTCTGCGGGGTACATGCCCAGGTGATGCCGGCCGCGGAGGTCGCGCTCGGGGTGCGGACGGCCGGTGTGACCCGCAAGGATGTGCGCGCCGCGCTGTGGGAGGACGGCACCCTCGTCAAGACTTTCGGCCAGCGGGGGACTATCCATTTGTACCCGGTCGGCGAACTTTCGGTGTGGATGAGCGCGCTCTCCGCCGCTCCGGAGCCCAGCCGGAGCCTGCCGCCGGAGCTGAGGCTGACCGATCAGCAGCGGGAATCGGTTTTCGAAGCGATTCAAGAGGCTTTGACGGGTACCCAGCTAACCGTCGACGAATTGGATGAAGAGATCGGCAAACGGGCCGGCGGCTGGGCCACCGAGCTGGTGATGCCGGCCTTCCAGGGCATGTGGCCGCGCTGGCGGATTCTGACCAGCGACGCTGCCCGGCGCGGGATTCTGCGGTTCGGCCCCAGCCGCGGCCGCAACGTCACCTACACCCGGCCTGAGGATTACACGCCCACCGATGGGCGGGAGGCCCTGGCCGAGGTCGTGCTGCGCTACCTTCGGAGCTACGGTCCGGCCACCCCGCAGGAGTTCGCCCGCTGGTTCGGCACCACGCCGCGGGGTGCTACGGAGCTGTTCGCCGAGCTGGGGGACCGGCTGGCGGAGGTGAGCCTGGACGGCACGAAGTGCTGGCTCGCGGCCGACGACACGGAGGTTCCGGAGGTCGAGGGTGGGCTGAGGCTGCTGCCGTACTTCGATCCGTACCCGGTGGGCTGCTACCCGCGGGAGCGTCTCTTCCCCGGCAAGGCTTTCGAGCGGGCGCTTTCGCGCACGCAGGCGGGCAACGTGCCGGTGATGCTGATCGGTGGGGTGGTGGCGGGCATCTGGCATCAGCGCCTGGCGACATCCAAGGTGACTCTGACCGTGGAGCCGTTCGTGAAGCTTACCGCCGCGCGCAAGTCCGAATTGGACGCTCAGGCGGATCGGATCGGCGAGATCCTTGAGGCCAAGCCGACAGTCACGATCGGGACCGTGACCGCCGGCAAGCATGCGTGATCAGCCGGCCAGACCCGTCTGGTAGGCGATGACCACGAGCTGGGCGCGGTCGCGCGCGCCCAGCTTGGTCATTGCCCGGCTGACGTGGGTGCGGGCCGTTGCCGGGCTGAGTACCAGCTCCGCCGCGATCTCCTCATTGGACAGTCCGCGGCCGACCAGTGCCAGGATCTCCTTCTCGCGGGCGGTCAGCACGGCAAGGCGTTCGGCGGAGGCGCGGTGGACGCTGCGGGTCTTGGTCACCTGGCCGATGAGGCGGCGGGTGATCCTGGGCGCCAGCAACGCCTCCCCGGCCGCTACGACCCGGATGCCTTGCAGCAGCTCGGCCGGGCCGCTGTCCTTGAGCAGGAAGCCGCTCGCGCCGGCCTCCAGCGCGTCGAAGACGTGGGCGTCGGTGTCGTACGTGGTGAGGATGAGCACGCGCACGTGTTCGAGGCCGCGGGTGGCGGCGATCTGGCGGGTGGCCTCGATGCCGTCCAGGGTGGGCATGCGGATGTCCATGAGTACCACGTCCGGCCGTTCCTTGCGGGCAAGCGTCACCGCCTCGGCGCCGTTGGCGGCCTCTCCGACCACGTCGATGTCGTCCTCGACGTCGAGCAGCATCCGGAACCCGGCGCGCACCAGCACCTGGTCGTCGGCCAGCAAGATCCTGATCATGCCGCGGCCGGTACCAGTTCGGGCCGCAACGGCAGGGCGGCAAGCACTTTGAACCCGCCGCCCGGCCTGGGCCCGGCGACAAGGCTGCCACCGAGCAGCTCGCAGCGCTCCCGCATGCCGGCGATGCCCCGCCCGCTGCCGGCGCAGCCTTCGCCCGCCTTTACGCCGCGGCCGTCGTCGGCGACGCTGATGAGCAGCTCGCCGTCACCGTAGTGGACGGTGATCTGCACCCGGCTGGGGCCGGCGTGCCGGATGGCGTTGGTGATGGACTCCTGCAGGATGCGGTACGAGGCACTGTCCAATGCGGACGGCAGTTCGCGGCCGGCGCCGATGGTCTCGACGGTCACGTCCAGGCCGGCGCGGCGGGCCTCGCCGGTGAGGTCGTCGAGCTGGTGCAGGCCGGGCGCGGGGGAGCGGCGGTCCTCGTCGGTGGAGTCGGTCAGCATCTCCAGCGTGGTGCGCAGCTCGCGCAGGGCCCGCGCGCTCGTCTGCTCGATCGTGCGCAGCGTCTCGCGGGCCTGTTCGGGGCGCTTGTCGAGCACGTGCGCGGTCACGCCGGCCTGCACGTTGATGATGGCGATGGCGTGGGCGACGGTGTCGTGCACCTCCCGGGCGATGCGCAGCCGCTCCGCGTCGACCCGGCGCTGCGCCTCCTGCTCGCGGGTGCGCTCCGCTCGCTCCGCTCGCTCGTGCGCCTGCGCTGCGAAGACCCGGCGCATCCGCACCGACTCGCCGAGCGTTATGGCCATCACGGTGGTGCCTATCCGGAAGAAGAGCCAGCCGAGCCTTTCGTTTTGGGACAGGTCGGCGGCGAACAGCCAGGCCACGGTCAGGGCACCCAGGCCGATCACGGCGAAGCGCAGCGAGCGCGCGCCGTCGCCATACGCCGTGACCGTGTAGACGGCGACGAACAGGGCAATCCAGCCGGGGCCGTCGGGGAAACCGACGCCATAGTAGACCACGCTGACCGCGGCGACGACGCAGAACACCGTCAGCGGCCACCGGCGCCGCACCGCGAGGATCAGGCCACTGCCGAACAGCAGCGGGCCCATGACGGCGTGGTCGCCGAAGCTCAGCTCGATGCCCTGGTCCTCCGCGATCCGCAGCGTGGACTGCACCTGCATCAGGCCGATGAACACGGCGAGCATCGAATCCTGCACCGCGGTGGGCGGCCGCCACCGAGCCAGCAAGCGGTCCAGAGAGCGGGTCATGCGCCGATGGTAGCCACCCACCCCGACAGTCCGAATCCGTCACGGATCGCATGTGCCTACGCTCACTGACGTACGCCGGGGGCGATCGGGTGTCGCTCCCGATGCGACGACACGGTCCCGGTCGCGGGCAAGGATCGAGACCATGATTCTTGCGATGCGCCGGGTGTACGTCGTGATCGTCGGGCTGCTGCTCGCCTCCGGGGCGCTACAGTTCTACTTCGCCGCGGTTGGCGCTTTCACCAAGCCGCAGACCGACGACTCGTACTCCCTCCACCTCATCAACGGCCGCATGGTCCTTCCGCTCCTTGCCCTGCTCGCGATCGGGGCGGCGGCGCTGGCCCGGGCCGGCGGCAAGCTGGTCGGGCTGACCAGCCTGGTGCTGGGACTGCTGGTCGTGCAGACGCTCATCATCGTGCTGGGCAACGCGATCGGCGGCGCCACCGAGCAGCGCACCACCACGCTCTCGCTGACAATCCTTGGCCTGCACGCGGTCAACGGGATTGTCATCATGGGGGTCGCGAGTACGGTCATGCGCCGCGCGCGGAACCTGATGGCCGCGAAATGAGCACGTTCAGCCTGATCGCGGTGGACCTGCTGGTCGCGTTCCTGTGCGTGGTCGCCTGGCTGGGCGCCGCCATCACCGCGGCCACGGGGCGCGGTGTTGCGGCACGGATCCTGACGGCGAGCGCGGTGGCGGTGACGCTGCTGCGCCTCGCCGTCGTCCTCGCCCTGGCCGGGCGCGGGTGGTGGTTCGTGCAGGACAAGGTGACGCTAGGGCTGCCGCTGGTCGGGCTGGCCGGCGCGGTGGCGGCCGGGGTGCTCGTGACCAAGGGCGTTGCCAAAGCCGTCGTTCCCCTGTTCGCGGCTGGATTTTCGGCGACCGTCGGGCTGATTTTGCCATTGCTTTGGGGGTACCCACAAAATGCCGGCCAAGCGATGATAAGCCTTTCCCTTGTCGGGGTGGCGACCGTGGCGGCCTGGCGGTTCACCTCCAGCGGGCCGGTGCGGGCCGGGCGGCTGCTGGCGCCCGCGATCGCGCTCGGCGTGGCCGGCGTGGGGCTGGGTTTCCTTCCCCTGCAACAGGTCAGCGCGGACTCTTCGGCCGCTCCTATCACGACGGATGTCGCGTCGCTGCGCGGGCCGAGCGTTCCGGCGCCCGGCGGTTCGGTGCGCCGCTTCGAGCTGGCGGCGCAGAAGGCCACCGTCACCCTCGCCTCCGGCACGCGCACCGAGGCATGGACCTACAACAAGACCTCACCCGGGCCGGAAATCGCCGCGGTGGAAGGGGATCTGCTGGAGGTGACGCTGACCAATGTGGACATCGAGTCGGGTGTCACCTTGCACTGGCACGGATACGATGTGCCCAACGCGGAGGACGGTGCGCCGGGCGTGACCCAGGAGGCGGTGCTGCCGGGCGGCCGGCATGTGTACAGGTTCCTCGCCAATCAGGTTGGCACGTACTGGTACCACACGCATCAGGTGTCCTCCGAGGGTGTGCGCAAAGGGCTTTTCGGCACCCTGATCGTCAAACCCCGTGCGGCCGTGGCGGAAGGCGCGGACCTCGTCCTGCCGATCCACACCTTCGACGGCGAGGTGACACTCGGCACTCCGGAGCGAACGGTCCCATCCGGCGAGCCGGTCCGCCTGCGGGTCATCAACACCGATAACACGCCACACCGGATAACCTTGGCGGGCACGGACTTCCGGGTCACGGCGGCGGACGGCAACGATCTGCACGAGCCGGGTCCGGTGAGCGGCAAGGCTTTGCGGCTCGCCGCGGGCGCCCGCTACGACCTGTCGTTCACGATGCCGGGCAATCCCGTGGCCCTGCTGGTCGACGACGGCCTTTCGCTCAGCCTGAACGGCGCGGCGGTGGTGGCGGACACCTCGGGCTGGTCCGAATTGGACCTCCTCTCCTACGGAACGCCCGCGCCCACCCCGTTCGGGCCGGGCAGCCGCTTCGACCGCGACTTCACGCTGGTGCTCGACCGCGGGCTGGCGATGGTCGAAGGAGCCCCGATGTTCGCCCACACGGTCAACGGCCTCGGCTATCCGAACATCCCGAGTCAGGTGGTGCGCGAGGGTGATCTGGTGCGGTTCACCGTCGTCAACCGTGGCATCGAGACGCACCCGTGGCACCTGCACGGCCACCGCGTCCTGGTGCTGGGGGCGCGGGGAAGCCCGCTGTGGCTTGACACCTTCGACGTCCGGCCGGGCGAGGTGTGGCGGGTCGCCTTCCGGGCGAGCAACCCCGGCATGTGGATGAACCACTGCCACAATCTCGACCACGCCGAGCAGGGCATGGTGCTGCACCTGGCGTACGAGGGCGTCGGCAGCACGATGTCACACGCGGCGCACTGACCGGATCTCGAACCCGTTCAACGGCTCGGGCGGCTCCTCGAGCACCTCGACGTGTTTCACGCGGGCGTCGCGGGGGCCCTGGTGCGCCCACGAAATCATCGCCGCCACGTCCGCCTCGGCGCCCTGGAAGACCGCCTCGACCGTGCCGTCGCGGGCGGAGGGCGCTGCCCGGAGGCCGCAGACGGGCGACCGCAGGTCGCCCGGCGGAGGCGGGTTGAGCACCCAGCCGGACACGCCCTTCGCCAGCGCCTGGCGCAGGCACGTGTCCCGGAAGAACACGCCCTGCACCAGGCCGGAGACGATCACTCGTCTTCGGATCACATCGCAGACGATACCTAACCGCCGCGGTTCAGCAGCCCGGAAGGCGGAAGCTGGCGATGCGCGTCTGCCACCCGGCCGGCGAGGACGCCTGCCCGGCGGCGGTGTAGTACTGGTTGACATACCAGAAGGTGCAGTCGTCGAGCGGATCCAGGTTCATCGACGTGTAGTCCCCCCAACGGGAGTTGGTGGTGGTCTGCACGCCGGTCCCGTTGATGACGACACCCTCGCCGAGGGTCAGCCTGCCCGGAGGGTCGCCGGCCTTTCGGCCGGTGTACCTGATCCCCGGGAAGACGTCGGTGGCGCTGACGACGCTGTACCCCACGGCGATGTTGCCCTTGCGATCCATTGCCACGCTGCCCATCCAGCGGTGCACGCCGTCGCTCGGCGCGAACGTGCCCTGCTGGTGCAGGCGGTAGCCGCCGCCGGTGCGCCTCAGCTCGTACCAGCGCACCCCGGCCTGCCCCGGAGCCGCCTCGACCGACTGGTTGGTGACCATCGTCTCGGACCGGCCGCTGGCCCGGTAGGCAAGCCGCCACGTGGGCCGCTGCCGGTAGGACAGGATGTCCAGGAACTGTGCCGGGTCGGTGATCCCCGGCTGCGGCAGGCAGTCCCGCGACGTCGGCGCGCACGGGTAGATCGAGTCGAACGGCGCCACCGGGATCTGGGCCTTGAGCCCGATCGAGGCGAGCGGCGACGTCTGCCACTTCACGTCGAACTCCCAGACGTTGAGCGCGTCGAAGGTGGCGCCGTAACCGCCGCCGTCGTCCTGCGTGCCGACGATCGGCGCCGGCGCGTCACCCTTGGGTCTGGTCATGCCGTCCACATCGGGCGGCAGCAGGCCGTCACCGATCAGGTTCAGCGGTACCCGCCCGTCCTGCAGCAGGAAGCTCACGGCCCGCGCGGCCGGATCCCCCGCGATCATCCTGTCGCGCTCGAGGCCGTAGACCCCGATGCCGTAGATGGTGTCGTCGAGGATGCCGAACTCGCGCGTGGTGATGAGGTACGAGTCCCGCCACACGCCGTACTTCGGGTAGTCCGGGAAGTTGAACCCGGTCGAGAAGGCGTACCGGTAGTAGGTGCCGGTGGGGTCGCCCGAGGTCGAGATCGCCACGCAGTTGTAGAACAGGTTCAGCGGCTCATCGGGAAAAAGGTTGCCGCGCGTGGTGAACTGGGTCAGGATCCACCGGTCGGCGAACTGGTCGTAGACCACGATCGGGTCGCCGGAGTTCTCGGTGCACTCGTCGACGGCGAAACCCTGCCACAGGGAGCCGAGCGAGACCGGCCCGAGCAGGCGCGTGCCGGTCTTGGAGAACACGCCGACGGTCAGGTTGATCATTTCGACGTAGTGGTTGGGTCCGACGTCACCGACCGGGTCGGGCGGGTTCACGCGCCCGCCGAGGACGTCGAAGTTGTCCTGGTTGCTGAGGCCCTCGAAGTTGGCGCGGGTGCCGGGGATCGCTTCGGTTCCGGCGGAGGTCTGGGTGGTGGCGGTCGCGGCCGCCGCCAGGCCGTTGTCTTTTGCTCGGGTACCCTTCCTGTCCTCCAGTTCCGCACGTGTCTTCACCGAGCCGGCGGGCTGGACCTCCCTGAGCGCCGGTGAGGTGTCGAACGCCGCCGCTTTCGTGAAGGTGGGGCTGGCGTCGGGAGTGAAAATGGTTGGCGCGGCTTGGGTCTGGGCCGCGCTCATCGGGGTGAGCAGTGCCGCGACGAGAATCGTGGTCGCGAGCAGTCGTCCGTGCATCGGCATACCTCCCAATCGACGCATGGCAATTACTCGACTGACGCTACGCTCCCCGCAATTTGCGACGACAATCGGGCGGCGGTCCCGGTACCCTCGGCGTGTGTATGATCAAAATCTCGCTGGCGTCTATGACCTCATCTATGGCGTGGCGGTCAGCAAGGACTATGTGGCCGAGGCGGGGGAGCTCGCCGAGCTGATCCGCTCGCGCAGGCCGGAGGCGTCCAGCCTGCTCGACGTGGCCTGCGGCACCGGTCAGCACCTGCTGCACCTGCGGGATCTGTTCGAACACGTGGAGGGTGTGGAGCTCTCCGCGGACATGCGTGCCATCGCCGCCGAGCGGCTCGGGCCGCAGACCCCGGTCCACGCGGGTGACATGCGCACCTTCGATGTCGGCCGCAAGTTCGACGCGATCACGTGCCTGTTCTCGTCGATCGGGTATGTCCAGTCGGTCGAGGAGTTGCGGGCCACGCTGCGGCGTTTCGCCGCGCACCTCGAACCGGGCGGCGTGCTGGTGCTCGAACCGTGGTTCGCGCCTGATGCGTGGCGGCCGGGGACGGTACACGACGGTGTGGCCGAGGCGCCCGACGGGCGGGTGGTGATGCGCCTGAGCTACTCGGACGTGACGCCCGAGGGCAAGTCGCTGACGACGATGCACTATCTGTACGGCGAGCCCGGTGTGGGCGTGCGCCACTGGAGCGACGAGCACGTGATGTCGCTGTTCACCGACGATGAGTACGGCGATGCGTTCACGGCCGCCGGTTTCCGCCCGTTGCAGCTGGTGACCGGCTGGCGGGTTGACCGCCACCGCTTGGTGGCCACGCTCGGGGGGTAGTCCTCAAGGGGTACGAAGGGTGAGTCCTCAAGAGTGACGACTCTTCGCGCTCGCCGTCCCTAACCTAGGGCACGTGAATGTGGCTCTAGCGGTGACCGATCTGGTCAAGGTTTACGGTGATGGTGACACGGCTGTGCGTGCCCTCGACAGGGTCAGCGTGGCGTTCGAGGCTGGCAGGTTCACCGCCATCATGGGCCCGTCCGGGTCCGGCAAGTCCACGCTCATGCACTGCGCGGCCGGGCTTGACACGGTGTCGGGCGGCAGCGTCCAAGTCTTCGACGCCACCGGGGTGCCGACCGAGCTGACGGCGCTCGGCGACACCGCCCTGACCCGGTTGCGCCGCAAGCGGATCGGCTTCGTGTTCCAATCGTTCAACCTGCTGCCCACCCTGACGGCGCGGCAGAACATCCTGCTGCCACTTGAGCTTTCCCGCTCCAAAGTGGACGAGTCGTGGGTGCGCGCGATCGTCGACACGCTCGGTCTCGCCGACCGGCTCGGCCATTTCCCCGCCCAGCTCTCCGGCGGCCAGCAGCAGCGCGTGGCCTGCGCCCGCGCGCTCATCACCCGCCCGGACGTCATCTTCGCCGACGAGCCCACCGGCAACCTCGACTCCAGGAGCGGCCATGAGCTGCTGGAGCTGCTGCGCAGGAGCGTGCGCGAGCTGGGCCAGACGGTGGTGATGGTGACGCACGACCCGGGCGCCGCCTGCTTCGCCGACCGGGTGATCATGCTCGCCGACGGCCGGATGGTGGACGAGATCTCTTCGCCCACCACCGATCTGGTGCTCGACGCGCTCAAGAAGCTGGGAGGCTGACGATGCTCAAGACCGCGCTTGCCGGGGTTCGCTCGCACGCCCGCCGCCTCGTCGGCACGGTGCTCGCCGCCGTACTCGGCGTCGGATTCGTCACCGGCACACTGATTTTCGGCGACAGCGTGCGCGAGGGATACTTCCAGGAGTTCGCCCGCACCGCCCAGAACGCCGACGCCGTCATCTCCTCCCCGTCGCCGGAGGACGTGTCCCGGATCAGCGGACTGTCCACAGTGGAAGAGGTCGACGTCCGTGTCGTCGCCTCGCTGCCGCTGCTCGACCGCGAGGGCCGCCCCTTCACCAACTTCGGCCGCGTCGGCGTTGCCGTCCCCTCCGGCGGCCCGGCCACGCTGCGCGCGTTCGACATCGAGGGCCGGGCCGCCGCCGGGCCGGGTGAGGCCCTGCTCGACAAGGAGACCGCGGCGCACCTGCACTACGCCGTCGGCGACACCATCACCGTCCTGGACTCCAAGGGCGCCAGGGTCGGGCTGCGGCTCGTCGGCCTGATGGACTTCGGCGTCAGCAAGGCCCTGTCCGGGACGTCCGTGGTCGGCCTGCCCATCCCCGAGATCACGGCGCTCACCGGTACCACCGAGATCAACGAGGTCGCGGTGACCGCCCGCCCGGGCGTCAGCCCCGACGCGCTTGTCGACTCGCTGCGGACCGTGACCGGCGCCAAGGTCATCACCGGCGATCAGCGCCGGATAGACCTCGCCAACGAGGCCACCGCCGTCGCCGGCCAGCTCACCTTCATCCTGCTCATCTTCGGCGTGATCAGCCTCGTGGTCGCGGTGTTCGTCATCTACAACACGTTCGCCATCCTTCTGGTGCAACGCATCCGCGAGACCGCGCTGTTGCGCTGCGTCGGCGCCACGCGCCGGCAGGTGCTCGGCTCCACCCTCGCCGAGGCGGCGCTGGTCGGCCTCGTCGGCTCCGTCCTCGGCCTGCTTCTCGGCGTCGGCGTCGCCCACGCCCTGCCCATCGCGTTGACCGCGTTGGGCAATCCCATCCACGACGTGATCGTCGCCCCCAGCTCCCTCCTGATCGGACTGATCACCGGCGTCGTCTCCACCGTCCTGGCCGCCCTGCTGCCCGCCCTGCGCGCAACCCGCATCCCACCCATGGCCGCCCTCCGATCCCTCCCACTGACCCCCGCCGGCCGCCGCGCCCTGCCACGGGCACTCCTAGCCCTTCTCGTCGGATCCCTCGGCATCGCCGTCACCGTCTTCGGCTGGCGCCAGAGCGACTCGCAGGCGGGCACCTTCGTCATCGTCGCCGGAGGGTGCATCGTCTTCCTGGCCCTGCTCATCGCCTCACCGCTGTTCATCGGCCCGATCATCTCCGCCGCCGGCGCACCCCTTCGCCCGCTCACGGGAACGGCCGGCCGGATCGCCATCGCCAACGCCCGCCGCAACCCCGGCCGTTCCGCCGTGACCGCCAGCGCCCTGATGATCGGCATCGGCCTGATGGCCCTGTTCAGCGTGCTCATCTCAAGCATCCAAGCGACCGCCGACGTGCAGATCGGCCTCCGGTACCCGGTGGACTACGTGATCTCGGGTCTGCGCCATGACTCCGGCGAGTCCGTTGGCCTCCCGCCCGCGCTCGCTGAAAAGCTGCGGTCCCGCAGCGAGTTCACCACCGTCATCCAGACCCGCGCCGTCCCCATGCGGATAGGCACCGCCGGCGGCGCTGTCGACGGCACTGTCGGCTCCGTGAGCACGACCACCGGCGACAGCGTGCTGGTCCGCGCCGGCCGCCCCTGGGCCCAGGACCTCAAGCCGGGAGACACCATCACCGTCTCCTTGCGCGATAAGGAGTTCCCGCTGACCGTCACCGGGTTCACCGAGGAAGGCATTCCCGGCGACGGCGACATCGACCTTCAGATCTCGTGGGAGGCGTTGACCCGCATCGCGGGGACCGGCGATGCCGCCGCGGTGATGGTCAAGGCACGAGACGGCGTTAGCGCCGTCGCCTCACGCGACATCCTGGAGGAGCTTCGTGCCGACTTTCCCCTCATCGACATCGGCAGCATCGCCGACCTCTCCGACGATCTCGAGGAGCAGGTGGCCGGGATCGTGGCACTCTTCGGGGGCATACTCGGCCTGACGGTGCTGATCTCGCTGTTCGGCATCGCCAACACGCTTTCGCTGTCCGTCTTCGAACGCACCCGCGAGTCCGCCATGATGCGCGCGATCGGGCTGACCCGGGGGCAGCTGCGCGGCACACTCCTGCTCGAAGCGGTGCTCTTGGGCATCACCGCGGGCAGTGTAGGCGTCGCGTTCGGACTCATCTACGGACGGATCGTGGTCCTCAAGGCAATCTCGGTCATCGGCGCCACCATCGCCGTCCCGTGGTCATGGCTGTTCGGTCTGCTCGCCATGGCCGCCGTCGCCAGCCTGCTAGCCGCGGTCCTGCCCGCCCGCCGCGCCGCCGGCGCCTCCATCGTGGCCGCCATGTCCGACACCTAGGCCCTCTATGATCATCACAACTTCCGGGAAGTCGGTGCCTCGCAGGCTGTCCGAGGCAACAACTTCCCGGAAGTTGGGTCCGGTTCAGATTCAGGGTCAGGGTCAGGGTCAGGGGAGGGGCACGAGGCCGGACTGGTAGGCGAGCACCACGATCTGGACCCTGTCCCGCAGGTCCAGCTTGGTGAGGATCCGGCCGACGTGCGTCTTGATGGTGGCTTCGGCGACGACCAGGCGGGTGGCGATCTCCTGATTGGACAGTCCGTGGGCGATGAGGGTAACGACCTCGCGTTCGCGCTCGGTGAGCTGGTCAAGGCGCGGGTCGCGGCGCGCGGCGGCCGTGGTGAAGCGGCCGGCGAAGTGTTCAAGCAGGCGGCGGGTGACCCGCGGGGCCACGACGGCGTCGCCGCTGGCCACGGTCCGGATCGCGGTGAGCAGGTCCTCCGGCGGCGAATTCTTCAGCAGAAACCCGCTGGCGCCGGCCTGCAGGGCGGCGAAAGCATCCTCATCGGTGTCGAAAGTCGTAAGTACGATGATGCGCGGCGCATCGTCAAGGGCGCACAGGTGCCTGGTGGCCGTGACACCGTCCATAATGGGCATACGGATGTCCATCACCACGATGTTGGCCGGATTCCCTTGTGCGGCAAGCTCCTTGACGAGAGATACCGCCTCGGCGCCGTCCCGGGCCTCGCCCACCAGTTCGATGTCGGGCTGGGACGCGAGGATCATGCTGAAACCCGCTCGCACCAAGGGCTGGTCATCTACGATCATCGTCCGGATCATGCCGGGATCTCCGCCTCGACCGACCAGCCGCCCGCGAATCGGGGACCGGCCCGCAGCGTGCCGCCGTGCACGGCGATTCGCTCACGCATGCCGATCAATCCGTGGCCATCCTTTATGGGTACCCCCGAAGCCCCCAGACCATCGTCGACAACCGAAAGTTTCACGTTCCCATCCTCTCGCCGCACCGAAAGGGTAACGGTGGTGCCGGATCCCGCGTGCCGCAGCACGTTCGTCAGGCCCTCCTGGACGATCCTGGAGACGGTAAGGCGCACGGCGGCGGGCAGGTCCCCGACCTGGCCGATGTCGTCTTGCACGGTCAGCCCGGCGTTGCGCGCCTTGGACACCAGGTCGGGCAGCTCCGGGATGGTGCGCTCGGCGCGCAGGACGCCGACGAGTTTTTTCATGTCCCGCAAGGCTTCCCGGCCCGTGCCTGCGATCACCTCAAGCGCCTCGCGCGACTTGCCCGGGTCGGAGTCGAGGGCGTAGCGCCCGCCGTCGGCCTGGACCACCATCACGGCGAGGCTGTGCGCGACCACGTCGTGAAGTTCGCGGGCGATGTCGGCCCGCTCCTCGGCGACGGCGATGCGGGCGAGGTGTTCGCGTTCGCGCTCAAGGGTTTCGGCCCGCTCCTCCAGACTTTCGACGTACTTGCGGCGGTTGCGCATCGTGTATGCGGTAAGCCATACCGAGCCGCAGATCCCGGCGTAAGTCAGTGCAAGCGTCCACCAGTTGGTGGTTACGGCGCTCTGGGCAACCGCGATGGCGGCGCCTATGGCGGTGACGCCACCGGCCAGGAAGCCGTGGCTCAACCGCCGGCCGTACTTGACGACGCTGTACATGGCGATGAGCACGGCGATGTCGAACGGGAGCGGTGTGGCCGGGCCGCCGGGCAGTGTCAGCACCTGCAGCAGGGCCAGGGACGATATGGCGCCCATCACGGTCAGGGGCAGGCGGCGGCGCCAGAGCAGCGCGGTCGCCATCGCCAGGCCGATCGCGAGGGTCAGGCCGGGGAGGCCTGTCTGGAAGAGGCCGGGGATCGTGAGCACGGCCACGCCGGCCGCGACCAGGATGTCAAACGCTAAGGATCGGCGCACGCCACAAGGTTAGCGGCGCGGGTTCTGACGTGTGCAGCGTGAGATCTACGGCATAAGGAAACTAGTTGAAAAGTAGGAAAGTAGATGCCAAGATCTCAAGTGTGAAGCCGCAGCTGGTCCGGAATGCGCTCGCCAAGGCGGCCCGCTCGGCCCGCTCGGCCACGTTCCGCCCGCCCCTTCCCGCCTGGGCCCCGCAGGTGTGCGGCGTGCTCACCGCCGCCGCGATCGCGATCGCTGCCGCTGTCGCCGGCCCCGGCCCCGGCCCCGGCCCGCAGAGCGTGCGGTGGCACCTTGCCGCCCTGGCCACCGGCGCGGCTCCCCGCACGCCGCGGATCCCTTGCGCTGCACGGACTCCCAGCACGATCAGCCCGGCAGTGACGGTCTTCCTTTGGGGCGTGGCACCCCTCATCGGTTCGCTCAATGCCGGCCCCGAAACCCGTTGGCTCTATGCGGGTCTGGGCGTTGCCGGTGGCGTCGCCATCTGGATCGTCCTGCACCGGAAGGCACGGCCATGCCCGACCAACTAGACGACAGCCGGGACCACCAGGGCGGCAGGGGTAGCCGCGGCGGGCCGGACAGCCGGGACAGTCGCGGTGGGCCGGACGGTCTGGACGATCTGTTCCTCACCGCGACCCGGCTTCGGATCGTGGCGTTCCTCTCCGGGTGCGCCGAGGCCGAGTTCCGTGCCGTGCAGGACTACTGCGAGATGACCCCGTCGGCGCTGTCGAAGTCGGTGGCGGTGCTGGAGTCGGCCGGGTACGTCGCCGTCCGCAAGGGTCACGTCGGCAAGACCCCGCGCACCTGGTTGTCGCTGACCGCGAGCGGCGGGCGGGCGTTGACCACGCACCTTGCCGCCCTGCAATGGATCGCGGATACCGCCAAGTCACACGGCTGAGACGCTAAAGCGTGCAGAAACGGTGAAGGCGGGTTTGTTCGTCACTCGCCCCTGCGGCAGGCTGCGCGCCATGCGGCTCACACGGGGCACCGGCACCGGCACCGACACCAACTACCACGCGATGGTGAGGCACACGGCGATCACCTGGACCGTCATGGTCCTGAGCCATTTCTACGCCATGCGGCTCGACACCACGGTTCCACTTCTCGGTGGCCTGTCGGCATGGTGGCTGAGCTGGATTCCGGCGGGATTGACGGCCTTGGCGTTGCTGGGAGACATGCTGCTGCGCCGGAAGTGGGCAGCGTCGGGGCTCGCGCTCACGATGATGGTTTCGTTGGGTGCGCTTGTTCACTGGCCGGGCTTCTACGTCTGGACTTTCTTCGTGCAGAACCGCCCGGGGTTCGCGACCGTGGCGGAGCTGGCGGACACGCAACGGCTCGACCTCGACGGCTACTACGGTGGCAAGCTCCCGTTCGGACTGTGGCACCTGTCGGTCAACACCCGTGCCGCGAAGCTTCCGGCGCTCGAGGATGAGACGCGCGCGGGCGTACTCCTGCCGCAGTGGATTGGATTCCTCGACGGGGCGGTGGGCTACGCCTACCTGCCGGTGCCTCCAGCCAAGGGCGAGTTGTTCGACGGGTTCGGCGACACGGTCCAGGCATGCCGGTCACTGGGCTCGGGCTGGTACTGGGTAACGCGCACGGGCGGCGTTTGCTAGCGCTCGAAGCGTTCCGTCGCCCGGCGGCCGGCTTCGTTGGTGCGGCCCACGAAGTCGGCGATGACGGCCAACTCCTCCTCGGTGTAGTTTTCCAGCAGCTCGTCGAGCGACCTGTTCATCGGGCCGTACTTGTCGTAGACCTCGCCGGCGCGGTCCAACCGCGCACGCAGCAGTATGCCTCGCCTGTCGCCTGGATCTCGTTCCCGCGTGATCCAGTCGGCTCGCTCCAGCCGGTCGAGGACTCCGGTCAGGGTGGCGGGGTGCATTCCGGCGCGCTGCGCCAGTGCGCTGGGGCTCAACGGACCGTCCCGGCCGATCAGATCAAGGCATTCCAGATCGACGCCTTTGAGCCCGAGCGAGGTGCTTACCCGGTTGTTGAGCAGCGAGAACTGTACTGCCATGGTGCGCAGCCCGTCCTTGACGGCGGTTTGCGCCCGCCTCCGCTTAGATCCTATGGAACTCATATGATATGCTTCCCGTAATATCGGCCGACGATATCAATGTACGGCAAAGAGGAGAACTGAACCATGAAGCTCACGGTTTTCGGGGCCACGGGACGCATCGGCAAGCACGCCGTCACGCAGGCACTCGCTGCGGGCCATCACGTCACCGCCGTCGTGCGCGACCCGGCCCGCCTGGGGATCGCCGCCCAGCCCGGCTTGACCATCGTCACGGTCGACAGCCTGACCGACTCAGCGCCGCTGGTCGCCGCGCTTGAGGGCCGGGATGCCGCGATCTCGGGCGTCGGCCCGCGTGCCCGCAAGGACGTCACCGTCGCCTCGACCACCACCCACGCCATCCTTGAGGCGATGGCCATCGCGGGCGTCAGGCGCTTCGTCGCGGTCAGCGCGGCACCCGTCGGGCCGGTCGCCGCCGACGAAAGCTGGTTCAGCCGGCGTGTCGCCTTGCCGCTGATTCGCACGCTGCTCGGCACGATCTATGCGGACCTGGCAAGGATGGAGCAGCAGATCCGCCAAAGCGGTCTGGATTGGACGATTGTGCGACCGCCGCGCCTGAACGATAAACCGCTGACGGGAAGCTACCTCACCCGCATCGGCGAGGGCGGCGGCAAGCTGGCGCCGATCGGGCGGGCCGACGTCGCCCACGCGATGCTTGCGGCGATAAGCAATCCCGAGACCGTCCGCCAGCCCGTCGGCGTAAGCGGCTGAGCGGGCTGAGCGTTGTGTCAGAGCAGCCCGGCCTCCGCGAGGAACTTGCTGACCAACCCGATTTCGTTGTCGTCCAACGGGATTTGCGGGGTGGCGGTGGTCGGGTGGGCGATGACGCCGCGCAGGAACAGGGCTGCCTTAAAAGCTCCCAGGGCCGATGATCCGCGCCCCATATGGGTACCCCCGACATCAACAAGTTTGAAAAGCTGGCACAGCCGTTCCTGCTCAACCCTTGCGGTTTCCCACTCCCCGGCGGTTGCCGCCCGGTAAAGCCTTGCGTAGCCGTGCGGGTCGACGTTGCCCAACCCGGGGACGACGCCGTCGGCGCCCATCCACAGGGCTGAGTCGACGGTCAGCTCGGAACCGGTGAGCACGCTGAAACCGTTGATACCACGGGTTCGCCGGCCGAGCAGGACGTCGCGGAAGCTGCTCTCGTCGCCGCTGGAGTCCTTGAGCCCGGCCAGGACACCTTCGGCGGCAAGCTCAAGCATCACACCCGAACTCAGTTTGCTGTGCACCGACACCGGCAGGTCGTAGGCGTAGACGGGCAGGCCCGACCGCGCAGCGATCTCGCGGAAGTGCACCTTTATCTCGGCCGGATGCGTCCGCGTGTAGAACGGCGCCGTCGCCACGATACCGTCCACTCCGGACAGTGCCGCCATCCGCGCGTGGTCGAGCACCCGCAGCGCCGTCATGTCAATCACCCCGGCCAGCACCGGAACCTGACCGGCGACGTGCCCGACGACCGTCTCCATCACCGTTTTGCGATGCCCGTCAGGCAGGAACGCCGCTTCCGACGAGGAGCCGAGCACGAACAGCCCATCCACACCGCCGCCGATCAGGTGGTCGATCAGGCGGGTCAGCGACCCCCGATCGACCTCGAACTCCGGGGTCAGCGGAGTGCAAACCGGTGGGATGACGCCGGTCATCAAATTCATTAAAACTCCTTGACGGGTACCGGATGGAAGCACCGCGAAAGATGGTCTTCTTCGTCCACCTGTGGCGGGGGCATTTCAATCGCGCAGGTCTCGTCCGCCCGCCAGCAACGGGTCCGGAATGGACACCCGCTGGGCGGGCGGGTCGCCGAGGGGACCGGTCCCGTCAACGGGATCGGGTCGATCGGGTAGAGCAGGCCGGGTGTCGCGGAGAACAGCGCCCGGGTGTACGGGTGGCGCGTGCCGTGCGGGATCACCGATGCGGGCGCCTGCTCGACGATGCGCCCGAGGTACATGGTGACGACGCGGTCGCTCATCCGGCGCACGGTCTGGATGTCGTGCGACACGAACACCATCGCCAGCCCAAGCTCGTTCTTCAAGTCCTGCAACAGGTTGAGGATCTGCGCCCGTACCGACACGTCAAGCGCGCTCGTCGGTTCGTCGGCGATGAGCAGGCGTGGTTTGAGGGCGAGCGCACGGGCGATGGCGACGCGCTGGCGCTGCCCGCCCGAGATCTGGCTGGGCAGCAGGTCGGCGACGCTGCGCGGCAGCCCGACCAACCCGAGCAGCTCGGCGACGCGCGCCTCCCGCTCCGCGACCGTCCCGGCACCGTGCACGTCCAGCGGGTCGCGCAGGATGCGGCGCACCGGCAGGCGGCGGTTGAGCGCGGTCGACGGGTCCTGGAACACCATGCCAGTCTGGAAGCCGATCGCCCTCCGCCTTTCGGCAGCAGGCATCGCCCACAATTCCTTACCCTCGAAGGTAACCGTGCCGGAGGTCGGTTTCTGAAGTCCCACAAGCACTTTGGCCAGTGTCGACTTGCCGCACCCCGACTCGCCAACAATCCCGACCGTCTCGCCCGCCCGGATCGCCAAGTCGGCGCCGGTCAGCGCGTACACCCGGTCGCGGCGCAGCAGCCCACCGGAGCGCGCCCTATGCACGACGTGCACGTCCTTAAGTTCGATCATGCGGGCTTCCTGTCCGCGATTATTCGCTGCCGAATATTCGCCGACGAGTATTCGTCAGCGGGTAATGGAGCCGCGCCCTCGGGCTCGGACGCGGGCGCGGGCACGGCGGCCTTGGCGGGCTCGGCGGGCTCGGCGGGCTCGGACGCAGGCGCGGGCACAGTGGGCTCGGACGCGGACGCGGGCGCGGGCACGGCGGCCTTGGCGGGCTCGGCGGGCTCGGCGGGCTCGGACGCGGGCTCGGCGGGCTCGGACGCGGGCTCAGGCTCGGCGGGTGCGGACGCGGGCGCGGTGGGCTCGGACGCGGGCGCGGGCTCGGACGCAGGCACAGGCACGGCGAGCGTGGCGGGCTCAGGCTCGGCGGGTGCGGACGCGGGCACGGTGGGCTCGGACGCGGGCACGGGCGGCGCGGCGGGCGTGGCGGGTGGTGGGGGCGCGGGCGTGGCGGGCTCGGCGGGTGCGAGCGTGAGCGCGGCGGGTGGTGGGGGCATAGGCGCGGCGGGTGCGAGCGCGGGCGCGGCGGGGGCTGGGGGCGTGAGCGCGGCGAGGGCTGGGTGGTGGCAGGCGACCTCGTGGCCTGCGCCGACACCGGCAAGACCAACGCCGGCGCTGGCTCCGACTCCGATGGGGACAAGGGCAGGGGTTTCCGCTGTACACACCTGCGTCGACATCGGGCAGCGGTCGGCGAAGCGGCAGCCGGCCGGGAAGTCGGCCGGCGACGGGACCACTCCGCGGATCTGGTTGAGGCGCTCGGCGCCGGCCTCCAGCGAAAGTACCGCCCCGAGCAAGCCGCGAGTGTAATGGTGCGCGGGCGCTCCGACAAGCGTTGCGGTGACACCGGTTTCGACGATCTGCCCGCCGTACATTACCGCAACCCGATCGGTCACGTCCGCGACCAGCGCCAGGTCGTGCGACACCAGGATGAGCGCGAAGCCCAGCTCGGCCCGCAGCCGCAAAAGTAGCTCGATCACCTGCGCCTGTACGGTCACGTCCAGCGCAGTCGTCGGCTCGTCGGCGACGATCAGCTTGGGGTCGCGCGACAATGCCATGGCGATCAAGACGCGCTGCCTTTGCCCACCGGATAATTCATGGGGGTACGAGGAAAGCGTGCGCGCGGGATCGAGACCGACCAGCTCAAGCAGTTCTGCCGGGCTGCGCTTGCCACCGCGCCGCACCACCTGCTTGAGCTGAGCCTTGATGGTCATGGCGGGGTTGAGAGAGGATAGCGCATCCTGATAGATCATCGCCATCTCGTGGCCCATCAGCTTGCGCCGGGCCGATTTCGGCAGGGTCAGCAACTCCTTGCCGTCGAAGCGGATCGAGCCGCTGATGCGTGCCCCGCGCGGCTGCAGGCCCATGATGGTCAACGCTGTCAAGGACTTGCCGCAGCCGGACTCGCCGACCAGCCCCAGCACTTCGCCCGGCCGAACCTGGAACGATACCCCGTCAATGATGTCGACGCCGCGGTGCCGCTCGGCGAAACCGAGCCGCAGGTTTTCAACCCGCAGAACGGGTTCGCCGGTGGGCAACGGCCGGGCACGCTCCGCGAGCCGCCGCGCCGCCTCCTCCAGGCCCGGCAGGACAATGGGTTCGCGCGAGCCCGGTTCCGCCGCCTCGAGGGCGTCCCGCTCCACGGTCGCCTGCGCCACGGGCCGCGCCGACGGCGCCGCCCACGCATCGGAGACGCCCTCGGCGAGAATGTTGAGTGACAGCACGGTAATCAGGATCAGCAGGCCCGGGAAGACCGTCGCCCACCAGCCGCCCAGTAGGACCATGTTCCGGCCGTCGGCGATGACGCTGCCCCACGACGGGTCGGGTGGGCGCACGCCCGCGCCGATGAATGACAGCGACGCCTCGAACACGATGGCGTCGGCGACCATCACGGTGCAGAAGACCAGGATCGGGGCGGCGCAGTTGATGGCGACGTGCCGGATCAGGATGTGTGGCGTGCGCGCGCCGATGATGCGTTCGGCGGCAACGTAATCCTCACCGTACTGGGCGAGCACGTTGGCGCGCACCACCCTTGCCACGGACGGCATGTAGAGGAAGGCGATCGCGAGCACCAGCACCGGGATGCTGCCGCCGAAGACCGCGACCAGCACGGCGGCAAGCGCGATCCCGGGGAAGGCCATGACGACGTCGAGCGAGCGCATCACACCCTCGTCGACGGATTTCCTTGACGTGGCGGCGATGGCGCCGATGACGGCCCCGGCGGCGAGCGCGATGGCGGTGGCGCCGAGTCCGATCAGGAGGGACCACCGGCCGCCGTAGAGCAGGCGGGTCAGGATGTCACGGTTGGCGCTGTCAAGGCCCATCCAGTGGGAGGCGTCAGGCCCACCGCCCGCCGCCTCCTGCACATACGGGGAGTGCGGGGCGATGAGCGGGGCCAGCAGGGAGGCAAGCGCGATGAGTACCAGGACGCCGATCGCGATCCGAGCCGGGACGGTCAACCGCTTGAACGTGATGCCCGGCCGCGACAGGCGGGTGGCAAGACCGGCGCGCATCATGACGCGCTCCGCAGCCGCGGATTCACAAGCAGGTAAAGGATGTCCACGACGAGGTTCACCACCACGAACCCGGTGGCGATGGTGAGCACGACACCCTGCACCACTGCCGGATCCCCGTCACGCACCCCGTTGATCATTAGCTGCCCCATGCCTGGCAGGGCGTAGATCTGCTCGATGACGACGGCGCCGCCCAACAGGTACCCCACGCGAAGTCCTAGAACTGTAAGCGGATTGATAAGCGCGTTCCGCAAAACGTTGCGCCCCACCACGACGATCGGCGGCAGGCCGCTTCCGATCGCGGTGCGCACGTAGTCCCTGTCCAGCTCCTCGACCATGGAGGTGCGGATGATCCGGGTCAGTTGCGCCGCAACGGGAAGCGACAGCGACAGCGCCGGCAGCATCATGCCGCGCAGCCAGCCGCCGAATGAGTCGTTGGGGTTGATGTAGCCGCCGGTGGGGAACCAGCCCCGGTCGACGGCAAGGTACTGGATCATCAGCAGCGCGAGCCAGAAGGCCGGTGCCGCGACCCCGATCAGGGACACCAGCCGGATCAGCTGATCCGGCCAGCGATCCCGGAACAGGGCCGCGGTCACGCCGAAGATGAGGGCGAGGAAGACGGCGATCCCCAGACCCATGAAGGTCAGCTGGAGCGTCAGCGGCATCGCCGTGACGACCGAGTCGAGGACCGGGGCTTTCGTCAGGACGCTGGTACCCATGTCGCCTTGCACCAGGTCGCCGACGAACCGCACATAGCGTACCGGCATCGGGTCGAGCAACCCGTTCTCCTCCTGGAACTGCCGGATCTGCTCCTGCGTCGGGTTGGCGCCCTGGAAGTACGCGTACTCCGGCTTGTTGTTGGAGAAGCGCATGATGATGAAGACGAAAAGGATCACGCCCAGCAGCAGCGGGACGAGGATGAGGACCCGCCGCACCAGCATCCTGACGATTGCCGCCATGGTTCAGCTGCGCTTCGCCTGGAGCAGCGTTATGCCCGGGTAAGCCTGAGCCCGTACCCCCGAAATCTTCTTCGTATCCCAGGCGGTCATCAACTCGGTGTGCACCACCGGATAGAGCACCGCCTGCTCGGCGACGAGGTCCAGATACTGGTGCACCAGCTTGAGTTTGGCCGCAGGGCTGGGCTCCTGGGCCGCCGCGTCCATGAGGGCGAACAGGTTCTTCGCCTCCGGGCTGCTGTCCCACTTGGTGTACTTCATCCAGGTGCCGCCGGAGGTGTAGTTGTAGCGCAGGATCAGGTCGGCGTCGAGGCCGAACTGGTTGGGGTTGGAGGCGGCGGCGACCACCTGGTACGACTGCGACTGGTCCATCTTGGTGAACAGCGCGCTGGTGTCCTGCGGCTCAAGGGTTGTCTTGACGCCGATCGCCTCCCACGAGTTGGCGATGGTGGGCAGGCAGTCGGAGATCCAGCTGACGTTGACCGCCATCAGGTTGATGGTCAGCCCGGTCACGCCGGCCGCCGCCAGCAGCGCCTTGGCCTTGTCCGGGTTGTAGTCGTAGACCGTCTTGGCCTTGGCGTAGGACGGGTTGCCCTCGTTGAGGAAGCTGGTCGACGCCGCGCCGTGGCCCTTGAGCGCCACGTCGATCATCTTCTTGGTGTCGATGGCATAGAGAAGTGCTTGGCGCACACGGACATCGTCGAAGGGCTTGTTGGCGGTGTTGAACATCAGGAACATGTGGTTCATGCCCTTGCCGCCCTCGACGGTCAGGCCCGCCTTGCGCAGCGCGTCGATGTTGGCGTACGGCACGTTGTCGGCGATCTGCGCCTCGGCGCTGCCACCGGAGATCTTCGCCACCCGGGCCGGGGCGTCCACAATAGACAGCCAGTTCATCTTCTTGATGAGCGCCTTACGCGGGCCGTTGTAGTCGGCGAAAGCCTCGAACGTGGTGTTGGACTTGGGGTTGTGCGCGGTCTGCTTGTACGGGCCGGAGCCGACCGCCTTGCCGTTCTTGGCCTCGTCCCACGCCCCCGCGACGCTGAAGACGTGCTTCGGCATGATCTTCGCGATGGACAGGCGCTGGATCCCTTCCTGGAACGGGTACTTGAGCACCAGCTCGACGCCGTCCTCGCCGTCCTTGCGGACCTCGCTGAGCCAGGCGGCGAAGAAGGAGTAGGCGAGCGTCTTGGCGCCGGTGTCGAGGATCCGCTGGAAGGTGAAGACCACGTCGTCGGCGGTGACCGGCTTGCCGTCGTGCCACTTTGCGCCCGCGCGCAGCTTGAACTTCCAGGACAGGGCGCTGGGGTCGGACGGGAGCGCGGTGGCCAGCGCCGGGTACGGCTCGCGGGTGATCGGGTCGGTGTCGATCAGGCCCTCGTAGATGTGGTTGTTGGCGGCCATCGAGAACGCCGACGCCGTCATCGTCGGGTCCCAGCTCTGGTTGTTGCCGTAGCCGATGACCGCGGTCACGAGGTCCTTGTCGCCGCCGGCGTCGGTCGTGGTGGTGGAAGCCGGTCCGCTGCAAGCGTTGAGGGTTGCGGTGATGGCGGCCGCGGCACCTAGCGTGCCGCTCAGGCGCAGGAAGTCGCGACGGCTGCGCAGGTCTATCGGGGCGCTCACTGGGCCTCCTATGAGGGGTCGCTATTCGGGGCAGACATTGGACGTCCCACATCCCATGTCCTAGGGTTGGAGGCTAGGGGTCGATCACGTCCCCGGTCAAGAGCACATGACTCGGAGATGTCCGTGATGTTTCACGATGATCACCGCCCCCGGCGGCGCCTGACCCGGTCCATCGAGGTACAGGAGGCCGTGAAGAAGATTATCCTGCAGCGCAGACTGGCTGCCGGTGATCCACTTCCGACCGAGACGGAGCTCATGGACGAGCTCGGGATCGGGCGCAACTCGGTCCGGGAGGCGCTGAAAGTCCTGCAAGCGGTCGGGATCGTGGACATCCGGCATGGATTCGGGACATTCGTCGGCAGGATGTCTCTTTCCGGGTTGGTGGACGAGCTTGCCTTCCACACCCGGCTCTCGCTCCAGGTCTCCCTCGGCCACCTCATCGAGGTGCGCGAGGTGCTCGAAAGCGGCCTGGTCGACCGGATGATCGACCGGGGGTTCGCGCCCGCGCTGGAGCCGCTGCTCGACCGGATGGACCGGGAAGCGCGGGTGGGTGAGGTCTCGCCCGAGACCGACCGCCGCTTCCACGACGTGCTCTACCGGCCCCTTTCCAACCCGTTCGTGGGGCAGCTGCTCGGCGCTTTCTGGGACGTGTTCTTCCAGCTCCGGGATGATTTGGGTACCCCGGACGAGTCGCCGGCCGAGGTTGCCCGCAAACACCGCGCGATCTACGAGGCGGTGCTCGGCGGCGACAAGGCCGCCGCGGCCGAGGCGATGCGCGCGCACTTCGACGGGTTGCGTGAGCGGCTTGCCCGGCTGTCACTCGCTCTTGAGGACATCCCACGTCCGACATAGGATGTCCGGCCATGAGAGTAAGGCTTCTCCTGTCCCTGGCCCTTCTCCTCCCGCTCCTTGGCGCACCCCCGGCTGCCGCCCAGGAACCCCTGTTCGAGCAGCAAACCCTCTACAAGCAGGGCGACTTCGGCTACGCCTGCTTCCGCATCCCGGCCATCGTCAAGGCGACCGACGGCTCCGCCAACGGCGTGGTCCTCGCCTTCGCCGAAGGCCGGGTCAAGGACTGCGGCGACGACGAGAACATCGACCTCGTCCTGCGCCGCTCCGCCGACGACGGCCGGACCTGGGGACCGCTTCAGGTCGTGTCCAAGGGGAACGGCTCCACCCACGGCAACCCCGTCCCCATCGTCCACAGTGGAACAGGGCGGATCGTGCTCGTCAGCACGCACAACGGCCCCGAACCCTGCCCCAACGGATGCGACCGCGACCCGTGGGTGCAGTACAGCGACGACTTCGGCGCGACCTGGAGCCCGGCGCGCGAGATGACCGAAGGCAAGGCGCCGGAGTGGAACCACTGGTACGCAACCGGTCCCATGCACGGCATTGAGCTGAGGCACGGCCCGCACTCCGGGCGGCTCGTGGTGGGCGCCAACTTCGAGAGCTTTGACGGTACCGGGCCGCACGTCTACGGTACCCACCTGCTCTACAGCGACGACCGCGGCGAGACCTGGCACGTCGGCGCCGAAGCGGCGGTCGGCGACGGCAGCATCATCGCCCAGGAGGTGACGGTCTTCGAGCGCAACGACGGTGCGATCTACGCGCTGGCGCGGGAGCGGGGGACCGACGAAGGCCACCGGGCGTTCGCCGTGTCCAGCGACGGCGGCCAGACCTTCGACGCTCCATTTAGGATCGTGGGCGGGCTGGAGATGCCCGACGTGCAGGCGTCGACGTTGCGGCTCAACGACAACCGCGTCCTGCTGTCCTCGCCGGCGCATCCGGTCGCGCGGGAGGTGATGGTGGTCCGGTCCACCTGGGACGAGGGCCGGTCGTGGGAGACCTGGGATCAGGGCAAGGTGTTCCATTGGGGACCGACCGCGTACTCCGACATGGTCGCCCTGGGCGGCGGCGGCTCGGTGATCGGGCTGCTGTACGAGGCCGGGATCGCCTCGCCCTACGAGTCGATCCGCTACGCGCGCTTCGACGAGTCCTACCTGGACACTCCAAATGGGACCCCGCCGGGGATCCCGGCGCCGCCCGCGCCCGGGCCGGTGATGGCGGACTCGTCGCCCTACGGCAATCCGGCGTACGTGCGGGGCGGTGCCACGACGGTGCCGGGCCGCTTCGGCGACGGGCTGTCGCTCGACCGCGTCGACGACTTCGTCGAGGTCCCCTTCGACGACTCGATCGACGTGGCCGGGGGCGACTTCACGATGATGACCTGGATCCGGTACACGGCGACGACCGGCGCCCACTCGCTGCTATGGGCGTACCGGGTCGGCAGCGGGACGACGCCGCAAGTGTGGCTGCGCGCCGAGCCGGCGTCCAACCGCATCCGGGCGCTCATCATGGTGGACCGCTTCAACATCTCGGTACAGTCGGCCGGCGCCTACAACGACGGGCAGTGGCACCATGTTGCGCTGCAACGGGTTGACGGGCAGTTCGTGCTGTGGGTCGACGGGGTCGAGGTATCCTCGACCGCCGTGCCGCCGGGTTCCGTGACGGCGGGCAAGGAGTTCGGGGTGCAGGGCATCCACATCGGACAGAGGCTCGACGGCGTCGACCGCTTCCGCGGCACGCTTGACGAGGTCCGCGTCTACAAGCGGGCGTTGACACCGGTGGAGATGGACCTGATCCGCGAGCGCAACCTGCCCATCGGCGGCCTGCTCGGCCTGCGCCTGGAACTGGACGGGGTCCCCGCGCTCAGCTGATCCACATCAGGATCGCGTCGCCAGAGTCGGCGGCGGCTCCGAAGAACGCCGTGAGGCGCTCGTAGTAGCCGCCGCCCCACTCCACGGCGTCGAGCTCGTCCCACACATCGGGGTAGATCCGCGCCGCCTTCAGCTCGGCAACCGTAACCCCCGGCGCCAGTTGAGAAAACGGCAGTGCGGCGAGGGCGTTGGAGGCGTACCGGACCCGGTCGGGGGTCAGGTAGGAGGCGGGACCGTAGCCCCAGTCCTGTTCCGGGTCGAGGACGTGGTCGCCGTAGATCACGTTGACCGGGAACGACGCCCGGCCGAGCAGGAACTCCAGCAGGTTCCAGCTCTTGCCGGTGGAGTAGAGCTTGGCCCGGCCCGGCGGCTCGTCGGAGCCGTCCCAGTCGTCCTCGTACACGTCCGCGTCGTCGAGGGCGTCCTGTATCGAGTCGATGTGGTCCTGGGCCCACTCAGGGTCGTCGATTGCGCGTTTGAGCTCGTCCGGGGTCAAACGCGCGTACTGGCCGATCATGCTCATTCGACAACGACCTTCGCTATCCGGGCTTTGACGTCGCGGAAGTGGCGCCGCATCGCCTCCTGCGCCGCGTGCGGGTTTTGGTCGCGCAGGGCTTCGACGATTCGGCGGTGGTTTGCCGCTATCTCCTCGTTGCGCGCCTGCGGTTCGCCGAGCATCTGCTCGACCTCGTGATAGACCTGCCAGAACAGGTCTATCAGCTGCAGCACCAGCTCGTTGCCGAGTGACTCATATAGTAAGGCGTGGAAGGCCCTGTCCGCCTCAAGGTCGTGCATCATGGCGTTGACCAGAGCGTCCAATGCGGACAGTTTAGCCTTGCTGGTGCTGTCGGCGACGCGGGCGATCAGGCCCACCTCGAGCACCTCCCGCACCTCGATGAGGTCGCGCAGGCCGGTGATGCTGCCGCTGATGCTGCCGGTGCGGATGCGAAAGTGCAGCGAAGGGCGCATCACCTCGAGCGACGCCTTGCCGACGAAGGTGCCGAAGCCGTGCCGGATCTCGACGATCCCCAGGGCTTGCAGCGCGCGGATCGCCTCGCGCACGCTGTTGCGGCTGGCGCCGAGCAGGTCGACCAGTTGCGGCTCGGTGGGCAGGGCCGCGCCGGGCGCGAGCCGGCGCTCGTGGATCAGGTCGACGATCCGGTCTTGTACTGTGGCGCTGTTGGCCTTGCGCATAGCCGCCTCCCGCAGTCTGACCGAGCACAGTACCATGGACGTCCCATGTCCTATCTTCGAAGGGGAGTCATGGCGATCTGGTACGGCGGCGACTACTACCCGGAGCAGTGGCCCGCGGAGGTCTGGGCCGAGGACATGAAGCTGATGGGCGAGTGCGGGGTCAACCTCGTCTCGGTCGGCATCTTCGCGTGGGCAAGGGTCGAGCCCCGCCCCGGGCAGTTCGAGTTCGGCTGGTTCGACCGGGTCATGGACAACCTCGCCGAGGCGGGCATCGGGGCATCACTGGCGACGATGACCGCTTCTCCACCGCCTTGGCTTTCTTATGGGTACCCCCAAATGCTCCCCGAAAAGCCGGATGGCTCAAAGCTTTGGCCCGGCAGCCGGCAGCACTACTGCCCGTCAAGCCCTGTGTATCGGGAGCACGCGGCGCGCCTGGTAGAGCGGGTGGCGCAGCGCTACTCCCAGCATCCCGCCCTGACCATCTGGCATGTCGGCAACGAGTTCGGATGCCATGTGCGCCAATGCTTCTGCGACGTCTCGGCGGCCGATTTCCGGCGGTGGCTGCGCGAGCGGTACGCCACTCTGGACGCGCTCAACGAGGCGTGGTCGACGACGTTCTGGTCCCAGCAGTACGGCGACTGGGAGGAGATCATGCCGCCGCGCGAGGCGCCGACGTTCCTCAACCCGGGGCAGCGGCTCGACTTCGCCCGCTTCAGCGACGACGCGATCCTTCAGTGCTATCTGGCCGAGCGCGACATCATCCGGCGGCACAGCGACAAGCCGGTCACGACCAACTTCATCGGGTTGGTGCACAAGCCGATCGACTCCTACCGCTGGGCGGCGGAGCAGGACGTGGTGAGCTTCGACAGCTACCCCGACCCGCTCGACCCGCGGGCGCACGTGGATGCGGCGTTCGCCTACGACCTTGTCCGCAGCGCGCGCGGCGGCCAGCCGTGGCTGCTGATGGAACAGGCGCCGAGCGCGGTCAACTGGCGGGAAACCAACGCGCCCAAGCCACCCGGCACCATGCGGCTGTGGAGCTGGCAGGCCGTGGCCCAGGGCGCCGACGCGGTGATGTTCTTCCAGTGGCGGCAGGCGGCCGGTGGGGCGGAGAAGTTCCACTCGGCGATGGTCCCGCACGGCGGCACCGAGACCCGGACGCACCGGGAGGTCCGGGCGCTTGGGCAGGAGCTGTCCGCCTGGGCCGAGCTGCAGGGCCGGATCGAGGCCGAGGTGGCGCTGCTGCACGACTGGGACAACTGGCACGCGGTGGAGGGCGACGCCCACCCCGGCGAGGTCGACCTGATGGCGGCGCACCGCGCGCACTACGCACCGCTGTTCGACGCGCACGTGACCTGCGACGTGGTGCACCCGTCGGCGGACCTGTCGAAGTACAAACTTGTGGTGGTCCCGAACCTGTACCTGATGCGGCGCGAGACCGCCGAGAAGCTGACGGCGTATGTGCGGGATGGTGGGACCCTGGTGGTCTCGTTCTTCACCGGCATCGTCGACGAGAACGAGCGGGCGTATCAGGGTGGCTATCCGGCGCCGCTGCGCGAGGTGCTCGGGGTGCGCGTCGAGGAGTTCTGGCCGCTGCCATCCGGTGGCGGTGGGGCGGTCTCGGTGCTCGCCGGGGACGGTGCCTACCATGGGACGGTCTGGTCCGAGTGGGTCCAGACCGAAGGGGCGCAAGTGATGGCGACCTTCGGCGACGGGTTCCTGAACGGGCGGCCCGCGATCACGCGGCACGAGTTGGGGAACGGCGTGGCGTGGTACCTCGCGACCCGCCCCGAGCCGGAATTGATGCGGGTGATCCTCGACCGGGCGTGCGCGGACGCGGGTGTGCGGCCGGTCCTGCCCGGCCTGCCCGCGGGCGTGCAGGCGGTCAAGCGCGGTGAGTACCTGATCCTGCTCAACCACGGGGAGCGGGAGGAGACGGTCGGCGATGTCACGCTGGCAGCGAAGGACGTGCGCGTGGTGAGATGGAGCGAGGCATGATTTTCGAAGCGGGCCAACGGATCGTCTTCATCGGTGACAGCATCACCGACTCCGGCCGGCGCGAGGCGAACGCGCCGTTCGGCTCCGGCTACATGAGCCTGGTTCGCGCCTTCGTGGCCGCCGGCCATCCTGTGCTGGGGCTGGAGTGGTTCAACCGCGGCATCAACGGCAACACGGTTCGCGACCTGGCGGGGCGATGGGACAGCGACGTCATCGAGCTTCGGCCCGACTGGCTGAGTGTCATGATCGGTATCAACGATGTGTGGTGCTCTTTCGCTGGGCGGGAAGCGGATTCGGTACCCATTGATGAATATGAGCAAACGTATAGGAGTCTCCTGTCGAAGGCCGTCGATGCCACCGGATGCCGTCTGATCCTTGCCGATCCGTATGTCATCGAGCCGGATCGCCGGGAGCCGCAACGGGAGATGTCCGATCGCTACGGTGAGGTCGTCGCGAAGCTCGCCGGCGAGTTCGGTGCGGTGCACGTGCGCACGCAGGAGGCGTTCGACCGGGTGCTCGCGTCGACCGTGTCGTCGCAGTGGGCGCACGACCGCATCCACCCCAACCTGCCCGGGCACGCCGTCATCGCCCGGTCCTATCTGGACTCGCTTGCTATCCCGCTGTGAGGCCGCGCCATGGGATGCGTGCCCGTCTCGGGTGTCGTGTTGCTGGCGGTCGCGGTGGCCGCACTGTCGAGGTGGAAGACCGCCCCCGCCGTCGGGGAGCCGGAGTTTATGCTCCCGGTATGAACCAGGCTACGTCGAAGGACGGCACGACGATCGCGTACCACGGGCAGGGCGAAGGACCCGCCGTGATCCTGGTGACCGGCGGACTCGACGACGGCTCAGAGAACGCCCCGCTCGCTGACGCGCTCGCGTCCGGCTTCACGGTGCTCAACTATCAGCGGCGGGGGCGCGGCGAAAGCGGCGACAACCAGCCGTACGCCGTTGAGCGCGAGATCGAGGACATCGATGTCCTTATCGGAGCGGTCGGGGGCGGGCCGGCGCACGTGTTCGGGGTGTCCTCGGGTGGGGCGCTCGCGCTGGAGGCGGCGGCGGCCGGGCTGGCCATCGACCGGCTCGCCGTGTACGAGGTTCCGTACCTGATGGCCGACGAGTTACGGCAATTCTGGTTGTCGTATGTGGAGGATCTGCGGGAGGCGATCGCGGAGGATCGGCGCGGCGACGCGCTCAAGCTGTTCATGAGCCTTGCCGGATCGCCGCCGGAGCAGATCGTCGAGGCGGAAGCGTCGGAACACTGGCCGCGGCTGCTACCGGTCGCGCACACGCTCGTCTATGACGCCGAGTGCCTGCGCGACGGGCGCCCACCCGCCCACCTGGCCAGAATCACGCAGCCGGTGCTGGTGGCCACCGGAAGCGCCGACTGGCAGGGCGACTTCTACGCCGGCGCGGCCGACGCCATCGCCGCGATCGTGCCCGACGCGAGGCGCGAAACGATTGCCGGGCAAGGACATGTGGCCGAGCCCGAGATCCTGGCCGCGGTGTTGAGATCGTTCTTCATGGCATGAGCGCAATGCATGAGCGCAATAGCATGAGCGCAACGGTAATCAGGGTCGCGGGGGAGTCCGACGCCGAGGCGATAAGCCGCATCCACACGCGGGCGCGTGAAGTCGCCTACGCCGACCTGGTATCCCCGAAAATGCTGGCGGCGATGCAGGCCGGGGTGACCCCGCAGAAGTGGGCCGAACGGATGCGCAACTCCACCGAGGGCGGCCGGATGCTGGTCGCGGAGGAGGGCGGCCGGATTGTCGGGTTCATCTTCGTGGTGCCCGGCGAGTACGGGGAACCCGGGGTGGGAGACGTCGACGCCCTCCACGTCGACCCCGAGCACCAGGGCGCGGGGATCGGCACGCAGCTGCTTCGGGCGGGGCTTGAGTTCCTTGCCGGGCAAGGCTTTTCGAAGTACGTACTGTGGGTGCTCGACGGCAACGAGCGCGCGATGCGGTTCTATCGCAAGCACGGCTGGCAGCACGACGGGCAGCGCGTCGACGACGGCGGCGTCGACTTCCTGCGCTTCGTGCACGAACAGAGGCACGAGCAGAAGTAGGCTGTCTGCATGACGAGGAAGTACCGGCCCATGCGCCTCGCCGACCTCGCCGCCCACCTGATGGCCGAGCATGACGACAAGGTCCGCTGGCGCCTTGTCTCCGAGTTCCTTGAAGAATACCGGTGGGAGCCCTCCGAAGCCCAGGTCGGGCTGCTCCAGGACGAGCCGCCTCAGGTCGGTGATGAGCGCTGGGACGCGCTGCTTGCCGCCCTCGCCGAGCACTTCTGCGCCCAGCATGACCTCGCGCAGCCCAAATGGGCCGAGCCCCGGGTCCTGCGCAAGGCATGGTTCCCCGCTGAGCTGGTCATCCAGCGACTGGACGCCCTGGTCTGGACGCCCGCCGCATTCCGCAAGCATGGCGTGTTCCTGTCCGCACGCGATCTGGCGCGAGCATGACCGAGTCATTGATGGGCAAGGCCGAATTGGAGCGAGCCTTCACCGCCTTGGGTGAACGCCTGCAACGGCGCGGCGTGGTCGCGGACATCTTCGTGGTCGGCGGCGCGGCGATGGCGCTTGCATACGACGCCCGGCGCACGACCTATGACGTTGATGCCATGCTTGTTCCGCATGGTGTTGTCGTCGAGGAGGCCCACGCCGTGGCGGACGAACTCGGGCTTCCTCGTTGGTGGCTGAACGAACAAGCCACCGTTTATGTCTCCGGCAAGGACGATCCGGGCAAGAGGCAGGTGTTCGACCATCCGGGGCTTCGTGTCCTCGTGGCTTCGCCCGAACACATCCTGGCGATGAAGGCCCTGGCGGCGCGGAACACCGACCTAGATGACCTCCGAGCGTTGGCGGCAATCGCTGGAGTCGACTCGGCCGATGCGGTGCTTGGGATCGTGCGGGACTTTTTCCCCGATGAGGAGCCGTCGCCGCGTGCGCAGCGAGTCCTGCGGGAGCTTTTCGGCTAGGTCTTGGCTTCGGCTGCCGCTGCGGGAGGCGGGAGGGTGAACAGCGACAGGAAACGCTCGGTCGCGGCGCGATCGCCCTCGACGGTGAGTACGCCGTCGGATTCGGCGGCGTGGACGGGGTACCCCTCATAAACAAGGCGGGCCAAGGTCGTCGGCTGTGTGGTCAGGATGGCGTCGGGGCGAGTGGCCGCTCCGCGGGCGATGTCGAACCGGCCGCCGTCGACGGTGACCGCGAACGTGTCATGCTCCAGGCGCAGCTCGATGGTGCCGCGAAACCCGCTGGCGCGCAACGGATCGAACATTGTGCGCAGGGAGATGGCGATGGAGTCGGTGCTCAGGCCGACGGTGCGGTCGTGCAGCGGGGAGCGGGCGCCCCAGCGGCCGAGGACGGCGATGACGTCGCCGAGGTCCTGGCCCCAGTCGGTCAGCTCGTATACGTAGGTGGCCATGGGCGGCGCGTAGCGGCGGCGGCGCACGACGCCGGACTGCTCAAGCTCGTCGAGGCGCTGGGAGAGCACGTTGGGGCTGATGCCGGGCAGCCCGCGGCGCAGGTCGGTGAAGCGCTTGGGTCCCAGCAGCATCTCGCGCACCACGAGCAGGGCCCAGCGTTCGCCGATCAGGTCGAGCGCGTGGGCAGTGCCGCACGCGTCTTCGTAGGAACGCTTCGTCGCCACGCCACCCATCATAACCAGCGTTAATCCTAAATTCAAACTAACTGGTTGTTTTTTAGGACTAGACCATGTTAGCTTCGGGAACATGAGGCCCTTGGACAACAAATCGCGCTGGATTGCCCTTTATGTGCTGTGCACCGGGATGCTGATGATCGTTCTCGACGCCACGGTGGTGAATGTGGCGCTGCCGTCGATCCAGGACGAACTGGGCTTCACCTCGTCGAGCCTGGCGTGGGTGGTCAACGCGTACATGATCGCGTTCGGCGGCCTGCTGCTGCTGGCGGGCAGGCTCGGTGACCTGATCGGCCGCCGCACGATCTTCCTGGCCGGACTCGCCATCTTCACCATCGCCTCGCTGCTGTGCGGGATCGCGCAGACGCAGTGGATGCTGGTCGGTGCACGGTTCCTGCAGGGAGTGGGCGGCGCGATGACGTCGGCCGTCATCCTCGGCATGATCGTGACGATGTTCCCCGAGCCGCGCGAGCAGGCCAAGGCGATCGGCGTCTACGCTTTCGTCGCGTCCGCGGGCGGTTCGGTCGGGCTGCTCGCCGGTGGCGTGCTCACCGAGTCCATCAACTGGCACTGGATCTTCTTCATCAACCTGCCGATCGGGATCGCGACCGCCGTGTGGGCGCTGCGGCTGCTGGAGCACGACCGCGGCATCGGCTTCAGGCAGGGCGCGGACATCCCCGGCGCCACGCTGATCACTGCCTCGCTGATGCTCGGCGTCTACGCGATTGTCAGCCCCGCCTCCGGCCCGCAGCACGCGGCCCGCGCGCCGTGGCTCGGCGGCCTCGCACTCGTGCTGTTCGTGGCGTTCCTGGTGCGCGAGGCGACGGCCCGCAGCCCGCTGATCCCGCTGCGCATCTTCCGCTCCCGCAACATCTCCGGCGCCAACGTCATCCAGGCGCTGAGCGTCGCCGGCATGTTCGGCATGTTCTTCCTCGGATCGCTTTACCTGCAACGGGTTTTGGGGTACGACGCGCTCGAGATCGGGCTGGCGTTCGTGCCTGTCACCATCGTGATGGGTGTGCTGTCGATCCGGTACTCCGAGCGCCTGGTGATGCGGTTCGGCGCGCGGCGCACGCTCATCCCCGGCCTCGCGCTCATCATGGCCGGCCTCATCGTGTTCATGTTCGCGCCGGTGAACGGAAGCTATGTGGTGCATGTTCTTCCGGTCATGATTCTGTTGGGTACCGGTGCCGGCCTGGCGTTCCCAGCGCTCATGAACCTGGCCATGTCCGGCACGTCCGGCGAGGACGCCGGCCTGGCCAGCGGGCTGATCAACACGACGGCTCAGGTGGGCGGGGCACTGGGTCTCGCGGTGCTTGCCGTGTTCGCCGCCTCGCGCAGCGACAGCGTGCTCGCCGGTGGGCAGTCGTCGGAGGCGGCCGCCCTGACCTCCGGCTACCACCTGGCGTTCGGGATCGGTGCGGTCCTGCTCGCGGTGTGCATAGTCGTCGGGTTGGCCGTGATGAGGCCGCAGCCCGCACCGTCGTTGGATACCTCTTCCGAGACGGAGGAGCGGAAGGTCCTCGTCTCGGTATAGCCGAAACAAAGGCAGGGGGATGGAGCGAGCCCCGGGTCCGCCAACCCGGGGCTCGTCTGTGCCCCTGCTCCCGCTGCTGCATGGACCGGCGGCTGTCGGCTATACTTAAGCACATGCTTAACCGTTTGGACGGTGTGTTCCACGCGCTCGCCGATCCGGGGCGGCGCAACATGGTCGAACGGTTGAGCAAAGGCCCAGCCTCGGTCAGCGAGCTGGCCGAGCCGCTGGCGATGACGCTGGCCGCGGTCGTCCAGCACCTCAAAGTGCTGGAGGCGAGCGGGCTCATCCGCTCGGAAAAGATCGGCCGTGTCCGCACCTGCTACATCGAGCCGGAGGCGCTCAACCTCGCCGAACGCTGGATCGCCGAGCGCCGCCGCGGCTGGGAGAGGCGCCTGGACCGCCTCGATGACTACCTCAGGAGGATTCCCAATGAGCGTTACCCACGACACCTTCGTCCTTGAGCGGATCTATGACGCGTCCCTGGAACGGGTGTTCGCGGCGTGGTCCGACCCGAAGGCCAAGGCGCAGTGGTTTGTCGGCCCGGACGACTGGGAGCAGAGCGACTACGACCTGGACTTCCGGGTCGGGGGACGGGAACACATCAGCGGCGGGGCGCCCGGCGGCCCGGACTACTCATACGACGCGACGATCCAGGACATCGTGCCGAACGAGCGCATCATCCACAGTTACGAGATGCAGCTCGACGGCAAGCGCATCTCGGTTTCGGTCGCGACGATCGAGTTCTCGAGCGCGGGTGATGGGACCCGGCTGGTCCTGACCGAGCAGGGCGCGTACCTCGACGGGCTCGACGATCCACGCCAACGCGAACAGGGCACCAGCGAATTTCTCGATGCGCTCAAGCGTCATCTGGAACGCTGAGTCCCTCGCCTCGCCTCGCCTCGCCTCGCGCTTAGGTGATGGCGTCGTCCGGCGCACGCTGAATCCCTGGACGGCCGCTTACGCGACGGCGTCTTCCGGCGCGGTGAACTCGGCTCGCACCCCTAGCAGGCGCACCGGGTCGCGTTCGGTGAAGCGGTCAAGGGCGGCTAGCGCTCCCGCTTCGATGGCGCCCGGATCCATTGTCGGCTCGGCGAGTGGATGCCCGTGGGTCTTGGTGATGAAAGGCGCATAGCGCACCTTGACTACCACCCGGACCACGGGCCGGCCTTCAGCTTCGACGTCGTGGACCACTTGTGCGGCGAGGCGGATTATTTCGCGACGCACCTCGTCCCAGTCCTTGATGTTGCGCTGGAACGTGGTTTCCCGGCTGCGCGAGCGCGGCACGTACGGTGTCCCGATGACGGGTGAGGTGTCGCGGCCGCGCGCGAGCCACACCAGCCACGGCCCGGTGGTTGGGCCGAAGTGCTTTGCCAGCTCCTTGTAGTCGGCGCGGGCAAGCTCCCACACCGTGTTCACGCCCAGGTCCGCCAGCTTCTTGGCGGTCTTGGATCCTATGCCCCACAATGCATCCGTTGACCGCTCGCCCAGGATTTCGTACCACGTATCGTTGGTGATCCGGAAGACCCCGGCCGGCTTGCCGAATCCGGTCGCCAGCTTGGCCTGGATCTTGTTCTGTCCAATCCCGACGGTGCAGTGCAGGTCGGTGACGGCAAGCACCCGTGCCTGGATCGCCCGCGCCACCGACTCCGGGTCCTCGGAATCGACCGCCAGGAATGCCTCATCCCAGCCCAGCACCTCCACGAGGTCGCTGAACTCCCGCAGCGTCGCCATCACCTCGGCCGACACCACCTCGTAGGCCTCCTTGTCGACGCCCAAGAACACCGCATCCGGCGCCCGTTTGGCGGCTGTGCGCAGCGGCATGCCCGAGTGCACACCCAGCTCACGCGCCTCATACGAGGCTGTGCTGACCACGCCGCGCTTGGTCGGGTCGCCGTCGCCGCCCACGACCACCTGTTTCCCGCGCAGATCCGGGTTGCGCAGCACCTCGACCGCGGCGATGAACTGGTCCAGGTCGACGTGCAGGACCCAAGCACTCATCCCGCAATTGTGGCGAATCTTTCCTCGACCTGCTGCCGGGTGAGACCAAAATCCTCTAATGAATAGGTGTGCTCGGCGCCTCTCGGATCGACATACACGGACACTGCGAGCTGCTGTCCCAGCCGGGCATAGATGGAGTTGAGCACGGCGGCCGGGTTCGCGACCAGCTCGGCGTAGTCAACGTCGACGAATCGAGCCGGGTCGTGCCGGGCGCGCGCCGCGCGGAACGACTCCAGGCCGCGCGCCCACAGCTCCAGCTGGTCCCGCCCGATCGCGGCGCCCTCGAACCGCGTCGACCACCCGCGTGTCGCCTGCGCGTTGAGACTGCATACGGACGCGATCGCCTCGTGGGGTGGGCGGTGAGTCTGGACGATGAGCGCATCCGGATAGGTTGACAGGATCGCGTCGAGTGCGAACAGATGGCTGGGGTTCTTGAGCACCCACCGTTTGCCCGGATCGTTGAGGCCGATCAGTTGCAGGTTGCGCCTGTGCCGGGCGTAGGCGGCGGTCCAGTCGCGCGCCGCGAGCCAGGCCGAGTAGGCCGGGATGTGGGCGAGGCATTCGAACGACACCGACATCATCGACTGGCGCAGCAGGTACCAGCACTCTTCGACCTGGTCCGCGGCGAGGCGGTGCACGTTTTCCAATTTTTGGGCATTTATTTGGTACCCAGAATCAAGCATTTGAAAAATCGGATTGCCCGACCAGCTTTCCCTCGGCGGCCGGGGTTGCGGTACGTCGGCAAGCCACAGCTCGACTCCCTGGTGGTCGGGGTGCAGGGCGAGCAGGCGGTGCAGGAGTGTCGTGCCGGTTCGGGGTAGCCCGGTGACGAAGATGGGCCGTTCGATGGGCACCTGCGCGTGCTCGGGGTGCGCCCGCCAGGCTGACTCGCTGAACAGCCGGGCGGTCAGCGCGGAGCGCAGGAAGGCCCGTTTCATCCTGGCGCCCAACGGGGTCAGCTCCGCCTCCTCCGCATAGGACGTGACCAGAACGTTCAGGCCCTCCAGGTACGACGGCTCGCCGAAGTCGTCGAGCCCCGTGAGCCGGCTCACGTCATCATGCAACCTGTCAACGTCGATCATCTTTATGCCACCGCTCAATGTCGATCGTGTCCAGTCCATAGCATCCCTCTATCCCGATCGCCTCGCCGGCGCCGGTCGATGCCGATTGCGCTCGTGCGCTATCGCTCAACGTTGATCCACCCAACGTCGATCGTCTCGATGCATGGATCGTCAACATTGACGTCATCATGTATGGACGCCGTCGTGCATGGACGCCGTCTTGTATGGACGCCGTCTTGTATGGACGCCGTCTTGTATAGCGCTGTCATGTATGGAACTCGCCGCAGTTGACGTCAAGCGTCTGGCCCGTGATAGCACGGGCCGCGTCGGAGGCCAGGAACACGACGGCGTCGGCGACCTCCTCGGGTGTGGCAAGCCGGCCCAAGTCCGTCCCAGCCGCCGCCTCATCGTAAACCTGCTGCGGGTCAACGCCCCGCTTGCCCGCCTGGTACGCGAAGTATGCCTTGAGGCTGTCCGCCCAAATGTAGCTGGGCGCCACCGAGTTTACCCGAATCCCTTGCCGCCCAAGCTCCGTAGCCAAGCTGCTCGCCACCGCATGCAGCGCCGACTTCGCCATTTTGTACGCGCCGAACGTGCGCCGCGAGTGCCGCAGCACCGCTGAATTGATCATCACTACGCTGCCCCGGCCGTGTTGGGCAAGCGCGGGAGTGAACAGCCGCGTCAGTCGTAGCGCCCCAAGGACATTGACGTCCAGACTTGCCCGCAACGCGTCCAGGTCCACCTTGGACAGATCGCGCATCGGCGGCATCGCGAAGGCGTTGTTCACCAACGCGTCCACTCGCCCGAACGACTCCAACGCCGCCCGGACCAGCTCGGCCGACTGCTCGTCGTCGGTAACATCCGTCGGTACGGCGAGCGCCCGCCCACCCCCGGCGGTCACCTCCTCGGCCACCTCATCGAGGAACGCCTTGGTACGCGCGGCAAGCACCACATCCGCCCCGGCGCGGGCGCAGCGTACCGCGATGGCGCGCCCCAGTCCCGGGCCCACCCCGGAGATCACCACGACCCGCCCCGCCAGCGCGCCCCCGCCGCCGTCCGCGCTCATCCCGCCGTCCGCGCTCCCGCCGCCGTCCGCCCGCGTGCCGCCATCCGCATTCACGCCGCCGTCCGCGCTCATCCCGCCGTCCGCACTCATCCCGCCATCTACCCGCATACCGCCATCCGCGCTCATCCCAGCATCCGCTTCGCCACGGCAGTCTGGCGGGCCGCGATACGCGCTCGATAATCGTGCTCCGTCCCCATCCCCTCGACCGACGAAACCGGGACTATCTCCACAGACGGACCGTCCTGTTTGGTCAACGGTCTGGACAGGCGTTGCCATCGCAGTTGCACATACCCCCGCCGATGGCCAAGCGTCTCAAGCCAATTCGGATGCCTAGGGTCGCGCTCGCTGATGACGAACCGCATCATCCCGTCGGGGTCGATGTGCGCCTGCGCCGCCGTCAGACTCGTCTGGTGGTTGATGTAGTCCAGCGAGATGTACCACATGCTGCCAAGCTGGATGCCTTGGTAGGGCACGTCTTTGGCGAACGGCACAGTCACGATCATCGCTTGGTCCGGCTCCAGCTCGTAGTGCCCGACCGAGGAGTACTGCGAGGCAAGGCCGCCCGGCGTCAGGCGCGGCTCGGTCAGGGTGTTGACCGGAAGCTTGAGATAGAACCACTCCGGGAAGGCGATGAAGGTCTTGAGGCGGCTCAGCAGTATCTTGCCCGCTACCCCATAGCGCTTGGCGATGCGCTCGTGGGTGAGTGGCGGGGGCGCCTTGCCCTCGTTGCCGGCCCGCCGGATGCGGATGCTGCCACGCTCTTCCCTCACCCAGTCGCTGTACACCTCACGAACGACCAGCATCGCCGACCCTTTGCCCAGCGTGAAATAGTTCCTATCCGCTTTGGACAATCCCGACGCTCCCGACGGTCCCGACGGCCCAAACCGGATCTCGAATTCACCCGACACACCATCGATGTCGAAGGCGCGGTCGTCGAAGGCGGCAAGGCTGTCGGGCACGTCGACCGGGGAGTAGTCGCCGTTGAGGATCTGGAAGCTGAGGTCGGCGGTCGTGCCGCGCCGCCCGGTGACGACGTACTCGGCGTCGTCGCGCAGGTAGGAGTGGTAGTAGAGGGTGTCCGGGTTGTCGAGGCCCATCTTGGTGTACGGGCCGGTCGACTGGACAAAATAGGGGAAGTCCCGCTCATAGGCCCACGCCAGTTGCAGCGATGCCCGGATGCTGCCGGCAAGGTAGTCAAATCCCTCGATCAGGTCGGCCTCGTCGCGCACGTGCGGGGCACCGGTGATCAGTTTCTCGGCTTCGGCGATGGCGTCGGCCAACGGCTGCGTGAGCATGGTCCTAGATTAGAACGTGTTCTAGAATTGCGCCATGCGCGCGTACCGGATGACATCCTGGGGCGAAGAACCGCACGTCACCGAAGTGCCCGTCCCCGAACCCACCCCGGGCCAGATCCTGGTGCGCGTCGCCGGATGCGGCCTGTGCCACAGCGACTTCACCATGCGCCGCATGCCCGAGGCGGCGGGCCGGGCGATCGGCTGGGCGATGCCCTTCACGATGGGCCACGAGACCGCCGGGTGGATCGCCTCCGAGGCCGAAGGCTTTGCCGTGGGCGATCCCGTCGCGCTCGTCTCGCCATCCTCCTGCGGCCGCTGCGACCTTTGCCTGTCCGGGCACGACAACTGTTGCCCCACCGGCTTTTCCGGGCGCGGCTACGGGCGCGACGGTGGCCTGGCCGAGTTCGTGCTCGTCGGCGATCCGCGCGCGCTGCTACCCCTGCGCCGCCTCGACCCGCGCACGGCCGGGCCGCTTACCGACGCCGGAGCCACTTCGTACCACGCCGTCCGCCGGGCCATGCCACGCCTGCGCACCGGCGGCACCGCCGTCGTCATCGGCGCCGGCGGACTCGGCTCGTTCGCGGTGCAGTTCCTGCGCGTACTGAGCGACGCCAAGATTGTGGCGGTGGACAGGAGTCCGCAAGCCCTTGAGCGGGCGGGGGAGTTCGGTGCCCACGAGCGACTGTCCGGAGTGGACGGCCTGGCACGGCAGTCATCCGATGTCGTTCTTGATTTTGTGGGTACCGATTCCACTATCGCCGCCGGCATAGCCGCCGTGCGCCCGGGCGGCGCCTTCGGCCTCGTCGGCGCAGGTGGAGGCAGGCTCGACCGGCCCTGGTTCGGCACGTTGCCGCGCGACGGCGAGGTTTTCACCTTCCAGGGCGGCACCATCGCCGACGCCCGCGAGGTCATCGCGCTCGCCGAGGACGGTCGCATCCGCAACGATGTCGAGCTTTTCCCGCTGGACGCGATCGACGAGGCCTACGCGCGGCTCGCCGCGGGCACACTCACCGGCCGCGCGGTGATCACCCTATCGCCGACAAGCTCCTAGCCAGGCAGGCTCCGGGTGACCTGGGTGACGTGGCGCAGCCGCCCGTCCGTAGCCAGCTGACCGAACATGTAGATCTCGGTGGCGATCACCGCTCCCCGCCGCATCGTCGCGGTTAGCGTGTATCGCGCCGCGACATGTGTATCGCTGGTGACCGCGTCGTGGACCTCGACCTCCACGCTCACCGTCCGCTTGCGTCCCGAGCGCACGTGGGCAATGAGTCGTTCGCGATCGAGCTTGAGGCCGTCGTTGATCATCTCGAATCCCGCTGTGTGGTATCGGTCCATCACGACTTCGGGATCCTCGTCACCGAAAGTGATCTGCTGGGGGTAGTGGGTCAGGTACCCCACCAGGTCCCGTCCTGGTGTCGCGGCGATTATCTCTGACATACCTGTCAAGGTTAACGGAGGAAGGTAGCCTTGACAACCGTGTCAGAGTTTGATGCGCCCGATGGCCGTCGGCGACGGCGAGCCGACGCTCAGCGCAACGTTTCCACGATCCTCGATGCCGCCGTGGCGCTGCTTGGCCGGGCGCCCGAGGCGAGCATGGACGACATCGCCGTTGAGGCGGGGGTGACCAGGCAGACCGTTTACGCGCACTTCCGGTCCCGGCAGGCGATCCTTGACGCCGTTGTCGAGCGGGTGACCACGGAGGTCGTATCTGTACTTGACTCGATCAATGTTGACGAGGGATCGGCCGCGACGGCGCTTCGCCGGTGGCTGGATGCCGCCTGGGCGCTGATGGAGCGGTACCCGGTCCTGCTGTCCCCGGCGATGCCGGTGCCGCCGCCGCAGGAGGAGGTGGAGCGCCACGAGCCGGTCATCGGCCCGCTGCTCGCGCTCATCCGTCGCGGGCAGCGCGCTGGTGACTTCGACCGGCGCTTCCCGGCCGATTGGCTGGTCGCGGCCACTATCGCGCTCGGGCACGCCGCGGGTCAGGAGGTCGCCGCCGGTAGGATGACGTCGCGAAAGGCAGGGAAAGCCTTTGCCGAATCCGTCCTCCGGCTCTACGGCGCGCCGAATTCCTAGCTGGCCCTACAGCCCGCCGGTTCCTGAGCGTGCCCGACGGCGCCTATTCCCAAGCGTGGGCCACGGCGCCCATCCTGAGCGTGGCCCGCGGCGCCGGTTCCCAATCGGGAGCCCGCGGCGCCGGCTTCAATCCGTGAAACCGTTGTCCGCCACGACCTGCCGGAACCACAGGGCGCTGTCTTTGGGAAGCCGTCGCTGCGTCGCGTAGTCCACGTGCACCAGCCCGAAGCGCTTGTCGTACCCGTATGCCCACTCAAAGTTGTCCATCAGCGACCACGCCACATACCCGCGCATGTCCACCCCGGCCCGCAGCGCTCCGTGCACCGCGCGCAGGTGGTCGGCGAGGTAGGCGATGCGTTTGCCGTCGTTCACCTTTCCGGTTTGGACGGTGTCCGGGAAGGCGGCCCCATTTTCAGTGATGATTATGGGGGTACCGGGATACTCGTCACCGATTCGTACCAGCATCTTGCGCAACCCGTCAGCGTCGATCGGCCATCCCATCCCGGTGGTCGGCACGTCCTGCGGCAGGAAGGCGACGCCCTCGGTGCCCGGGAACTCCGGCGACGCGGGGGTGGCGACCTGTGCCCCGACCAGTGTCGGCTGGTAGTAGTTGACGCCGAGGAAATCGATCGGGGCGCCGATCAGCTCCTCGTCACCGGCCTCGATGTGGTCCAGCGACGTGAACCGCGCCGCGTGCTCGAGCATGTCGGCGGGGTACCGGCCCAGCAGCAGCGGATCCAGGAAGATCCGGTTGTGCAGCCCGTCCACGAGCGTCGCCGCGGCGACGTCGTGCCGGTCCTGCGGGTCGCGCGGCGACACGTGGCTGACGATCGTCGTCACCGAGATCTCCTGCGCGCCAAGGGTCCTCAACTCCCGTGCCGCGAGCCCGTGCCCCAGCATCAGGTGGTGCGCGGCCCGGAACGCAAGCGCCGGGTCCGTGCGGCCGGGTGCGTGGGCGCCGCTGGCGTAGCCGAGGAACGAAGAACACCACGGCTCGTTGAGGGTTGTCCAGGTCGGGACGCGGTCGCCGAGCCGGCGGAACATCGCCGCCGAGTATTCGGCGAAGTGGTAGGCGGTGTCGCGGTTGGCCCAGCCGCCCAGGTCCTCCAGCGCCTGCGGCAGATCCCAGTGGTACAGGGTGAGCATCGGCGCGATCCCGGCTTCCAGCAGGCAGTCGACGAGCCGGTCGTAGAAGTCGATGCCGCGCGGGTTGACCGGTCCCGTGCCGTCGGGGCGGACCCGCGGCCAGGATACCGAGAAGCGGTACGTTCCCACTCCCAGGTCTCGCATGAGGGCAACATCCTCACGGTACCGGTGGTAGTGGTCGCACGCGACATCGCCGGTGTGTCCATCGTGGACCTTTCCCGGTGTGCGCGCGTAGGTGTCCCAAATGGACGGTCCGCGGCCGTCGTCCTGTGCCGCACCCTCGATCTGGTAGGCGGCGGTGGCGACACCCCACCGGAATCCCTGCGGGAAGCGAAAGGTTCCCGTCTCGGCCTGGATCTGCGTCTGGGTCATCCCTTTATCGCTCCTTGCATGATTCCGCTGATGACGTGCTTGCCGAGCAGCGCGAAGACTACGATCAGCGGCATGGTGGCAAGCGCCGTGCCGGTGAGGGTCAGGGCATAGTCCGTGATGTATCCACTGGCGAGTGTGGACAGTGAGATCTGGACGGTCGGGTTCTCCGGGGTGAGGACGACCAGCGGCCAGAAGAAGTCGTTCCAGGCGGTCATGAACGTGAGCATCCCGAGCACCGCCGCGGCCGGCCGGGCGATCGGCAGTACCACGTGCCAGAACAGGCGCAGCGTGGTGCAACCATCGGCGCGGCCTGCTTCGAGCAGCTCCGTGGGCACGGCCCCGCTCAGGTACTGCGTCATGAAGAACACGCCGAACGCGCTGACCAGGCTCGGCGCGATGACGGCATAGAGGGTGTCGATGAGCTGGGCCTCGGCCATGATGAGATAGAGCGGGATGATGCCCAGCTGGGTGGGGACCATCATGGTGACGATGACCGCGACGTAAAGCATTGGCCTGCCACGGAATCTCAGCTTCGCAAAGGCGAACCCGGCGAGCGTGGCGAACAGGACGACGCTGAACGTGATGACCGCCGACACGACGAGCGAGTTCGCCATCGCCAGGCCGAACGGCACGGTGTCGAAGACCCGCTTTATGTTCTCGAATAGGTGGCTTCCCGGTACCAAAGGAGGAGGCACGCGCCCCAAAGCGCTGTTGTCCATGGAGGCCACGACGACGCTCCAGTACAGCGGGAACGTCGAGAAGAACATGAAGGCGATGAGCGTCAGATAGACCAGGGGACGCTTGCGGATCCGTTCGAGCTTTCCCATCAGCCCCTCCTGATCAGGCGGATGAACAGGAAGTTGATAGCCGCGATGAACGCGATGATGAGGAACATGAGCCACGCCGTCGCGCTGGCGTAGCCGAAGTCGAAGTGCCCGAAGCCGTTCTCGTACAGGTACAGCGCGAGCGTCTGGAACTGCCGGTCTGAGCCACCGGTCAGGCTGCCGCGGCCGAACAGCAACGGTTCGGCGAGGATCTGCAGCCCGCCGATGGTGGAGACGATGACGGTGAAGATGATGGTCGGCCGGATCGACGGGATGGTGATCTTCCTCAAGCGCTGCATCGAACTCGCTCCATCGATGATCGCCGCCTCGTGCATCGAGTCCGGTACCGCCTGCATCGCCGCGAGGTAGATGAGCGCGTTGTATCCGGTCCAGCGCCAGATCACCATCGCCGAGATAGCGACGTGCGAGGTGGCCGTGCCGGCGTTCCAGTCGATGTGGCCGCCGCCGAAAAGCCCCAGGATCCAGTTGACGATGCCGTAGTCGCGGGAGAACAGCTGCCCGAAGATGATGGCCACGGCGACCACACTGGTGATGTTCGGCAGTAGCAGTCCGGTGCGCCAGAACGTTTCTCCGCGCAGCCGGCTGTTGAGCACGTGGGCCAGCAGCAGCGCGAGGATGAGCTGCGGCACGGTCGACAGCACCCAGATCGAGATGGTGTTGCCCAAGGCGTTCCAGAAGAACGGGTCTTTGAGCAGCTCGGTGTAGTTTTCAAGGCCGATGTACGGCCGCGCCTCTTCCAGCAGACTCCACTCGTGCAGCGAAACCCAAGCCGTGTAAAGGAGTGGGAACAGGCCGAGCAGTCCGAAAAGGATGAAGAACGGCGAGATGTAGAAGTAAGGCGAGGCCTTGACATCGAAGCGGTGCAGTGAGTTTCTCACATTGCTCCCAAAATTCTGGGGGTACGGCCTCCGCTTCCTGGACAGCGGAGGCCGTGGCTTCACACGAGCTTCTTTACCTCTGAGACGGCCTGCTGCCAGGCTTCGTCGGAGCTCTGCTTGCCCTGCTCGACCCGGGTGAGGCCATTGATGATGGCGGTGTTGATGTCACCGGCCTTCGGCCCGAGGTACTGGGCCTTCATCGTGGCGACCGACTCGGAGAAGATCTTTCCGACCGGGGCGTTGCTGAAGAACGGGTTGGCGAACTCCGTGATGACGGGGTCGTCATAGAGCGTCGACGTGGACGGGAAGTTGCCTGCCTTGCGGAACACCTTGGCCTGCTGCTCCGGGCTGGTCAACCACTTGATGAGCGCGAACGCCTCCTTGGAGACCTTGCTCTGCTTGGGGATCGCCAGGTAGGAGCCGCCCCAGTTCCCGGTGCCGCCCGGAATCTTGGCGATGTCCCACTTACCCGCCGAATCCTTTGCCTGCTCCTGGATGTAGGCCATCATCCACGACGGGCAGGCGATGGTGGCGAACCGTCCTTTCTGGAATCCGGCGTTCCAGTCGGGCGACCACGCCTCGATCTTCGCCGACAGGCCGGCCTTGACCGCTTCGACGGTCTTGTCGAACGAGGCGCGCACGGCCGGGTTGGACTCCACCACGACGTTGTCGTTGGTGTCGTACAGGCCGGTGTCGTACTGGCCGAGGACGGCGCGGTACATCACCGTCGGGCCGTCGAAGAACGCCGAGTCGGGAACGTTGGCGGCGGCGTACTTCTTGCCGGTCGCGATGTACCCGTCCCACGTGGGCCAGAGCTTGGAGACTTCATCGCGGTTGGTGGGCAGGCCCGCCTTGGCGAACAGGTCGGAGCGGTAGCACATGGCCAGGCCGCCGACGTCGGTGCCGAGGCCGATCTGGGCGCCGTTGCGGGCGACGGACAGCTTCCACTTCCAGTCCGGCCACTGCGACTTGACGTCGTTGGCGCCGAGGTCGAGGAGGTTGTAGAACTTGTCGGGGTTCACCTTGAACTGGCCGATCCAGCCTTCCTCGATCGCCTCGATGTCGGCCGAGCCCTGGTTGGTGGCCAGGTGGGCCGCGATGCTCTTGTGGTGGTCCTCGGCCTTGGTCACCCGCGGGACGATCTCGATGTTGGGGTTGGCCGTCATGTATTCCTTGTAGAGGTCGTCATAGCCGAACTCGCCGAACGTGGCGATCACGATCTTCGTTTTTCCACCGGCGCCCTGGCCGCCGCCGCCCTTGCCGCACGCGGCGGTCAGGCCCGCGGCCAGCGTCACGGCCGCCATGACCGTGACGAGTCTGTGCATGTTGCGCATCACTCCGCCTTCCTTGGCTTCGCCCTGGATCTATTGGCATCGGTTGCTTCAGCACTTAGTTTGTGATGCGATTTAAGGGCGCAAATCGGCCGGTGTCAACCCCAGATTTCAGATATGTTGCCGCAGACAGCAAATTAGAGTCGTTTGGCCGGGGCGACCAAGTAGTCGGTGCCCTCCCTCCACAGCAGACGATCGCGGGCGGCGAACGTCTCGGTCGCCGTGACGGTCAGCGTCGCGCTCGCCAGGTCATAGACGAAGCCGGCCTCACGGCTGGACTCGAACTCCCGAAAGGCGTAGGCCACGAGACGGTCGCCGAGCGTCAGGCGCCCCGGGCGCGCCAGTGCGAAGTGGGGCAGCCCCGAGAGGGGCACGGTTCGCCTGGTGCCGGCGCGTCGATCGTTGACGGTCAACGTTGACCCGTCAACCCACACGATCCACGAACCGCCCGCGGCGAACGGCACCGCTTCGCGCCCTCCACCCGGCCAGCCGTCCACGTCAGAGCTCTGGCCGGACTCCAGGTTCCACGAGCGCAGCCTCCCGGAATCGGTGTAGAAGACCTCGGGATAGGCCAGGCCTAGGACATCCCAGATCGGGAGCGCCCGCGGGGTACCCCCGCAGCCACGAACCCAATGCGCCGAGCCGCTCTCATCCGTCCACACCACCGCATCCCCGCCCGCGTGCACCGGCCGCTCAAGCTTGGCGACCCCGGTGCGGGAAACCTGCCGCGCCGACGGCTCCGGCGCGGCCGGGTCGGCGCAGAACAGCTCGAAACGATCGCCGCTGTCCTCCGCCCACGCGGCCACATCGGTCCCAGCGGCGTGCCCCCACGGGTACCATGCCGGCGGCCGGTTCAGCGCGACGCGGCGTCCCGTGTGCGGGCCCACCGCCCAGACGAGCCCGTCGCTCGCCCGGTACGGGTCGTAGTCGAGCCCGGTCCGGCCGACGGCAATCCCGTTAGGGCTCAACGCTTCCGCCCTGAAGTACAGCCCGTCGGGCTGGCGCATCGGGAAAACCACCGCCCGCGAGCGGTCCACCAGCCGGTTGAGCGCCTCCGGTGCGGCCGACTGGACGCCGGCCGCGGGAGCCTGTGGGGAAGCGGCCCCAGGCTCTGGCGGCGAAGCGGCCCCAGACCGTGGCGGCGAAGCGGCCCCAGACCGTGGCGGGGAAGCGGTCGCTGAGGGCTGCGCCCGGGAAACCGGGCCGGGGTCGTCCCGGATAGCCGCCAGTGCAAGGGCGGCCAGCCCCACCGCCGCGAGCGCCGCCGCAACGACAACGCGCCCGTGCTGGCGGCGTACGCGTCGCGAAATCTCGCTTGCCACCCGTGCGTGCAGGTCGGGTGGCGGCCAAGGGTCCACATTGCCCTCCGCCGGGGTGACCGGCGCCGCGGCGAGGCGGGTGATCAGGGAGCGGGCAAGGAGTTCCGGATCGTTGCGGGAGGCGGCGCGCCACACCATGCCGGTGCGGACGAGCGCCTCCTGCACCACACTCGCGGCCTCGGCGGGGGAGGGGGCGACCGTGAGCGCGTGCCGGTAGAGGGCCGTGGCACGGGACGCGACGAAGTCGGCGAACCGGATCGTTTCCCGCTCACCCATGCCGGCCTCCCCGCGGTTGACAGCATATCGGAAAGCATGTTAACAATTCCATGCATCGATGGCCGCCGGGCAGGGCGGCCGCGACGATGGCAAGGCCCGTAAAGCATACGGGCCGCTGCGAGGTGCGCGAAGGCCAATCGTCCCCGTCCCTTGCAGAGGAGCCGGCATGTCTCCCGGAGTCAAGCTCGTCACTATCGCGGCGCTCGTCCTGGCCGCCGCCACCCTCCCGACCGGAAAGGCCGATGTGGCCTACGCGGCGGGCGAAACCGTCAACACCTGGCTCACCACCACGTCCGACTCGGGCGGCCGCACCGTCACCCGCGGCCTGCAGCAGCAGGCGCCGGTCGCCTTCGCCGCCACCAGCCCGGCCGGCAACCAGACCGTCACCGTCGACGAAGGCGTTACCTACCAACCCTTCGAGGGTGCCGGAGCGTCCTTTACCGACAGTGCGGGCTGGCTGATGAACAGCGGCGGCATCGTCAGCGCAGCCACCCGCGACCAGGTGATGCGCGACCTCTTCGATCCGGTCAACGGCATCGGTGTCGGGTTCATCCGCAACCCTATGGGCGCCTCGGATCTGGCCCGCTTCAATTACTCCTATGACGACACTTGCTGCGATCTCAACGACTTCTCCATCGCGCACGACCTGGCCGATGTCGTCCCGCTCACCAAGCAGGCCAAGGCGCTCAACCCCAATCTCAAGGTGATGGGTTCACCGTGGAGCGCGCCGGCGTGGATGAAGGACAACAACGACTTCGTGCACCGGGGCTGGCTCAGGTTCGAGTACTACCCGATGTACGCGCAGTACTTCGTCAAGTACATCCAGGCGAACGCCGCGCAGGGCCTGCGGATCGACTATGTGTCCGTCCAAAATGAACCGACGTGCTGCGGGACGGACGCGACCGGCTATGCCAGCATGAACTGGAACGGCTCGGGGTTGCTCGAGTTCACGAAGAACCATCTGCTGCCGGCGTTCCGCGCCGCCGGGATCACCACCAAGGTGCTGGTTCTCGACTACAACTGGGGCAACTACAACGACCTCGGGTCGGTCCCGCTCGCCGACGCCGCGCTGCGCGCCGACCCGCTCTTTGGCGGCATCGCCTGGCACGGCTACGGCGGCAGCGTCACGTTGCAGACGACTGTCCACAATCAATATCCGTCGGTAAACCATTATATGACAGAGCATTCAGGGGGTACCTGGATCGCGAACCAGCAACGCGAAGACATGCTGAATCTGATCGACTACACGCGTAACTGGGATCGCAGCTGGGTCAAGTGGAGCATCGCGCTCGACCAGAATCACCTTCCCTTCGTCGGTGCCGGATGCAACGTGTGCACCGGCCTGATCACCGTGCACCGCAACGATTCCAGGCACGGCCAGATCGACCGGACCATCGAGTACTACACGATGGGGCACCTGACCAAGTTCGTGCGGCCGGGCGCGGTGCGCATCGCCTCCACCGCCAACGGTTCGGTCCCGAACGTGGCGTGGCGCAACCCGGACGGCGGCAAGGTGCTCATCGCCTACAACGACACCGCCGGCTCGCAGGCGCTGAAGGTGAACTGGGGCGGTCAGTCGTTCACCTACCCGATCCCGGCGAAGACCTCGGCGACGTTCGCCTGGAGCGGGACGGTGCAGAGCCGCACGGGCCAGATCACCGGGTTCGGCGGCAAGTGCGTGGACGTGGCGGGGGCGAACCCGGCCAACGGCACCCGCGCGCAGCTGTGGACGTGCACCGGGAGCACGGCTCAGCGCTGGACGATCGGAACCGACGGCACGATCCGGGCGTTGGGCAAGTGCCTTGACGTCGCCGGTGCGAACCCAGCAGACGGCACCAGGGTCCAGATCTGGGACTGCAACGGCACGGCCGCTCAGCGCTGGACGGCGGGGACCGATGGGACGCTGCGAGCCCTGGGCAAGTGCCTTGACGCCACCGGGCCGAGCTCCGCCGACGGTACCCCCTTGCAAATCTGGACGTGCTTCGCGGGCAGCAACCAAAGGTGGGTTTTGCCCTGAGCGCGCACGACTTGCACCCCAAGGGTTTGGGCAGCCCTTGGGGTGCACCCGCCCGGCGACCTGCGAGGTATGGCTCCGCCGGGTGGGGATAGCCTCTACTTTGAGGCTTAGTTTGTATCCTAAAATAGCTCCCTGAGGCATGCTAGGAAAACGTTCGGCTGTGCCAATGACGGGAGCGGGACACGATGGTGGCGAGGCGGGCGACGGTCCGGGACATGCGCCGGTCCAACCGGTCGGTCCTGCTGTCCAAAATATACTTAGACGGGCCGTTGAGCCGGCAGGAGCTGACCCAGATCACGTCCCTTTCGGCGGCGAGCGTCAGCACGCTTGTCGCCGAGTTCCTCGAGGAAGGGCTGGTCGAGGAGGCGGGGTCGGTGGAGTCCGACGGCGGGCGCCCGCGCGTGCTGCTGCGCGTCGCCCCCGGCTTCGGCAACGTCATCGGCGTCGACGTCGGCGAAACCCGGGTCACCGTCGAGCTTTTCGACATGTCGATGGCGGCGCTGGCAAAGGCGGACTACCCGATCGAGCGCGCCTCACTCACCCCCGAGAAGATGATCGGCCACGTGCTCGACGGCATCAACGCGGTGCAGGAGCAGGCGCCGGCACCGGTCAACATTGACGCGTCAATACTCGGCATCGGGATTGCCGTGCCGGGGGTTGTGGACCAGGGCGAGGACGGCATCGTCCACGCGCAGTCGCTGGGCTGGAACGCGGTGGCGCTGCGCGCGATGCTGCGCGAGGGCACCCGGATCCCGATCCACATTGACAATGGCGCCAAGACACTCGGCCAGGCCGAGATGTGGTTCGGTGCGGGGCGCGGAGCACAGCACGCCGTCATCGCCCTCGTCGGGTCGGGCGTCGGTGCGTCGGTCGTCGCGGGAGGCAACAGCTATCGCGGCGCGCGCAGCAGCGCGGGCGAGTGGGGGCACACGACAATCGTCTACGGCGGGCGGCTTTGTCGTTGCGGCGCAAGGGGTTGCCTGGAGGCGTACGTCGGGGCGGAAGGCATCCTCGACCGCTACCGCGAGGCCAACCGCGGGCGCGCCGCCGACGGCATCGACGAGGAGTCGGCGCTTGCCACCATCCTCGCCGAGGCGGAGGACGGCACGTCACGCGCGGCGGAGCTAGTGCTGTCCGAGACCGCCGGGTACCTCGGCGCGGGCATCGCGACCCTGGTCAACCTGTTCAACCCGGAGCGCATCATCCTTGGCGGCTGGGCCGGTCTGGCCCTGGGCGGCAGGCGCCTCGCCGAGATCCATGCCGTCGCCGCCGAGCACGCCCTCAAGTACCCCTTCGAGCAGGTCTCCATCGAGCTTTGCCAGCTCGGCCCGGACGCGGTCGCGCTGGGAGCGGCGACCCTGCCGGTCGCGCAGCTGCTGGCCGAGGGTGGCGTGCGGCGCTATGTGACCCAGGCGCGCCCGCGCCCCGGGGTGCCGGGGCGCGGGCGTTCCTCTTAAGGCAGCGTCCACCTTTGGTTGGCGCCGCCGTGGCAGGCCCAGATCTGCAACGGGGTTCCGTCAGCCGAGCTGACCCCGCGCGCGTCCAGACACTTGCCGAGGGCCTGGAGAGACCCGTTGGCTCCGGCGGTCCAGCGCTGGGCCGCGGTGCCGTTGCAGTCCCAAAGCTGGACCCTGGTGCCGTCGGCCGGGTTCGCGCCCGATACGTCAAGGCACTTGCCCAACGCCCGGATCGTGCCGTCGGTACCGATCGTCCAGCGCTGAGCCGCGCTCCCGTTGCACGTCCACAGCTGCACCTGCGTGCCGTTGGCGGTGTTCGAGCTCTGCACGTCGATGCACTTGCCGCCGAGCCCGGTGATCTGGCCGGTGCGGCCCCCGCCGCCGCCACCGCTCGTCCACGCGTAGACGCGAATGTAGTCAACGGTCAGTGTCTGCGGGAAAACCGTTGAACCGTCAGGGTTTCCGGGCCAGAACCCGCCGACCGCCACGTTGAGGATGATGAAGAACGGGTGGTCGAAGACCCAGCGGTCGCCGCCCAGATCGGCCGGAGTGCGCCGCAGATACTGGACGCCGTCGACATACCAGGTGAGGCTGTCCGGAGCCCAGTCCACCGTGAAGGTGTGGAAGCCGTCGGCGAACGGGCTGCCGATGGTGTAGCCCCCGCCGATCCCCTCGCCGCCGGAGTAACCCGGGCCGTGGATGGTGCCGTGCACGGTGTTCGGCTCGCGGCCGATGTTCTCCATGATGTCGATCTCGCCGCTGGTGGGCCAGCCGACACTGCCGATGTTGTTGCCCAGCATCCAGAACGCGGGCCAGATCCCCTGCCCGCGCGGGATCCGCATGCGTGACTCGAAACGCCCGTACGCCTGGGTGAACTTGCCCTCGGTCTTGATCCGCGCCGAGGTGTAGGTGCACGAGCCGTACCAGCAGGAGAAGCCGGACGGGTTCTCCCGGCGGGCGGTGATGACGAGGTTGCCCGCGCCGTCGTGGGACACGTTCTGGGTACGGTTCGAGTCGTATTCCAGCTGGTTGTTGCCCCAGCCACCGCCGCCGATGTCGTGGGACCACCGCGCCGAGTTGGGCGGCGTCCCGGCCGCGGCGTTGAACTCGTCGGCCCAGGTGAGCCCGCCGATGTCGGCGGTGGCGGGCCGCTCGATGGCCCAGCCGAGCCCGGCGATGAGGACCGCGGTCACGAATACCCTCAGTGCTTTCATGACTCTGCCTCCTTCGCGAACGTCTCGGCCCAGCCTGCGGGTGCGGTGCCTGCCTCCACGGAACGCTCGAGGTCGCTCTGGCGGTCCGTGCGCAGTCCCCAGCCGAAGGGGTACAACGGGTTGTAGCCGGCGTCGCCGACGTTGATCGGGACCTGCGCCTCGCTGCGCGGCCACGTGACGGGCAGGCGCCCGGTGAAGGGCTTGCGCCCGAACAGAACATCGGCGACGCCCGCGCCCTCGCTGCCCGGAAGCCACGAGGCGACAAGCGCATCCATCCGTCCAAGTTGGTCGGTGAGAACCTGCGGCCGGCCGGACACGACAAGCACGACACACTTGGCGATGGCCGAGCAGACCTTGTCAATGACCGCCTTGTCGGCGGCCTGCAGCGACAGGGACTTCTCCTCCTGCTGCGGGACCGTGCACCAGCCGCATTCCGGGCCGGCGATGTCGCCGTACCCCTCGGCGTAGGGGGTCTCGCCCACCACGACGATGCCGGCATCGGCCCCGGTCATCGGCGCCGATGCGTCGGCGCTGTAGGTGACTGTCGCTCTGGGAGCGACCTGTTTGATTCCTTCAAGGATGGTGGTACCGGGTATGGCGTCACCGGACACGCCCTGCCACTGGATCGTCCAGCCGCCGGCCTGGTTGCCGATGTCATCGGCATTGCGCCCGGCGACATAGATGTTGCCCGAAGGGGCCAGAGGCAACGTGCGGTTGCTGTTGCGCAGCAACACCTGCGACTGCGCCACCGCCTGGCGGGCAAGCGCCCGGTGCTCCGCCTTGCCCACGTCACCGACGCGGTCGGTCGGGGCGAACGGCTTCTCGAACAGGCCGAGCTCGAACTTCTGGCGCAGGATGCGGCGCACGGCGTCGTCGATCCGGCCACGGGACACGCTGCCCGCGTTCACCTCGGCCAGCAGCAGATCCTCAAACTGCTTGGCGCTGTGCGGTTCCATGAACATGTCGGTGCCGGCGTTGACCCCGACACGCACCTTGTACGGTGTCAGGCCGCCGTTGCCGGGCGCCGACGGGTCGGGGATCTGGTGGATACCCTCCCAGTCGGAGATGACGAAACCGTCGAAGCCGAGGCGCCCCTTGAGCATGCCGGTGATCAGCTCGTGGTGCGCGTGCATCTTTGTCGGGTTGCCAAGTCCGTCCTCGATCCAGTCAACACTGGAGAAGGACGGCATGACGCTGCCGACGTGATGCCGCTTGACGGCGAAGAAGTAGGGCGAGACGTTCCGCGCCACGAAGTCGTCCCGGGTCGTGACGGTCACGCCCTGGTCGATCGTGTACCGCTGCTCCCACCACGGCTTACCCTGGTTGGCCTGGGCCGTGGCGGTGTCGAAGACGGTGTCGCCGTCACCGGCGAAGTGCTTCGTGGTGGCAAGGATCCCGGCGTCCTGCAGGCCGTCGATGTAGGACTCCATCTTGACGACCAGCGCCGGAACCTCGCCGAAGCTCTCGTACGAGCGACCCCACCGTTCGTCGTGCGTCACGCACACGCACGGCGAGAAGTTCCACGGGATGCCGGTGGCGCGCAGCTCGGCCGCGGTGGCCCGGCCGATACGCTCGACCAGGTGCGCGTCCCGGGTCGCGCCCAACCCGATATTGTGCGGGAAAACCGTTGCGCCGTAGACGTTCCCGTGCCCGTGTACGGCGTCGATCCCGTAGATCAGGGGGATCTGCAGGCGCGTGCTCAACGCCTGCGCCTGGAACGAGTTGACCATCTCGACCCAGGCCGCCGGGGTGTTGGTGGCGGGTGTGGAGCCGCCGCCGGACAGCACCGAGCCCAGCATCCACTGCGCGATCTGCGTCGGGTTGCCGGCGACCGCCGCCCGCTCGGCCTGCGTCATCTGGCCGATCTTCTCCTCGAGCGTCATACGCGCCATCAGGTCGGCGACGCGCTTGTGGATCGGGAGCTTGGCGTCGAGGTACGGCAGGTCGTTGGCGTTGATGACGACCGTCGCCCGGTTTGTCGACTGGATGGACTGGCTTGACCGATCGACCATCGACTCGCCCGGTCCACCCACGACAACGTTGACCGTTTCGGCGGTCTCGGCAACGCGGTCGCGGTGCGTCGTGACGTCGATGAAACGGGTGCTGCCGGAGGCGGTGCCGGCCGGGAACGTGACCAGCCCCTGGACCGGCGTGTAGTCGGCGCCGGAGCGTGCCGTCCCGCCGGCCGTGGCGTAGGGGACCGTCGCCGGGGCGGCCAGCGGCTGGCTGTCAGGGGTGGTGACGGTGATCCCGATCTTGGCCTTGCCACCCTCGGCGACGATGTAGACCTGGCTGGCGGTGGTGACGGTCAGCCCGGACAAGGGCGCCGCGACCGCCTGCCCCGGCAGCAGCGCCACCACCATCAAGGTGGCGATGCCGGTGACGGCGAGGCCTTTCCGCCGCCGTATTCGGATGTCCATTGTGGACCCTCCTTAGGTTCTGAACTGGGCGCGGGGGCGCAAAAGGATCGATTGCAGGCTATGGTCAGATTCATACGGAAGTCAATCTAAGACTCGAAAAAAGGTGCCCGATGATCCCGCAAAGTAGACCTGGTCGCCGTGGTGCGGTGCCTCAGCGCGTCACTGGGTCACGTTCAGGATGTACTTGATGGAGTCCTCGCATACCCGACGCTGGAAAGCGCTGAACAGAGGGCGCAACGCCTCGTGCTGCGCGTGGCGCTGGAGGAATCTCACTCGGTTCAGGTGCTCACCCCACTGGAGGTCAACGACCCTGAGCCGGACCGTGCGGAGGAACTCCAGACCTTCTGCCGGACCGAGGCGGCCGATGTGCTCCTGCACGACCTCCTCGATGAGCCGGGCGGCCCGGTCGGCCAGCTCAGTGTCTGGTGGCGGGCCTTCATGAACCGCATTGATCTGCTGCGGAGTGCTGTGGCCGGCCAGCACATCGTCCAACCCGGCCAGAGTCGTCTTGGCTCCTCCACCTGACCAGTGCTTGACCGTGTCGGCCGCCAGCGCGCCGATCAAGCGCCCGGCATCTGCCTCGTCGACGACCGTGGCCCTCATCCGGTACACCCAAGAACGCTGATCGTCGACGATCCGCTCGCGCGCAAAGCCGTCATCGTCGAACCCGGTCGCCGCATCGCTGCGGCCGAAGGCTCGTGAAAACCGGCCTTTGTCGAGACCGCTGGAGCGAAGGCCATACGCGCGGTCAAGGATCGGGGCGATGGGCGAGGCATGTGAGGCCACGCCGCTCACCGTCCGGTAGGTGTGGATGTATCCCTGCACCGTGATGTCCGCCAGCAGCTGCCGTTCGTCGTCTGCGACCAGATTCTCCCGCCGAAGAATGGCGCATTCCGCTAGCCACGCACGGGTGACGGCGCCCATGGAGGCGACGTCCTCCCAGCCGACGGCGTTCTTGATATGGGCGAGGGCGGCGGGGGAGAAGGCGACGGCATCGTGTTCGGCATACACCCGGTAGTCGGTGCCTCGCTGAAGTTGCTCGACAGCACGTTCGGCAGCCTGGCCCACGTTGTGACCCTCGTGCTGAGGCGCCGTAAGCCGTACCTGAACAAGCGCGTGGTCAATCAGGGCGGTGTCCGCGTCGTCGAGGATCGCGTTGCGCGGGCCGCCGGCCTGAACCATCTCCGCCCGCGAGTACTCCAGATTGTCCCGGAGGTAGTCCTCGGCGAAATGCGAGTAGGACCCGACCGTGACCGTGGACGTGTACGCCGGCTGCCTCGCCTCACGGGTGAAATCCTCGGTCAGCAGGCCCACACTGCCGCCCAGCAGCTCCAGAACCGGTGCGAGGAGGTTGCGGGCGGCCCCGGCTCGGCCATCGTCCACGGTGATCAGATGGCTGCTTCCCGCGATGCCGCGCCAGTACGCGGCAAAGGCAACCGCGGCCGTTCTGTCGACGTCGTCGCGGACGGGGGCCACGACACCGAGAGCGGCCGTGGCCGCAGAAGCGACCACGGCCTTGGCCGGCCAGGTGCCGGTGGAGCGACGCACCGCTTCGCAGAAGAGAACCAGTGCCTCGGCCACAAGTTGTGGGGATCCGTCGCCCGCCCGTCGCCTGGCCGCCACCGACTCGGCGGTGGCGGCCAGGTTGGTGGATGCCATTGCTCGACTGCCCGGGGACAGGTGATTCACCTGGCGGGTTATCTCCGCTATGGCATCCATACCAAGATCCCTCATTAGAAGAATATATCCGCGAACCGGGCCAGTCCCCACTTCACCTTGCCCCAGAAGGTCTTTGGAATCGCCGGATACTTGATCGCGTCCTTCTCGTGCGGGACCCATTCGCTGTGGTTGGGTGGCTGGTTCGGATGGCGCGTCTGGGCCTTTACCTCGTCCCGATCGGTACGTCGAGGCAGCTTTGTGTAGTCCGGGGCCCCGTTGTTCTCCTTCCACTGCCTCGACATGTCTCTGATCTCGTCGCCGACATGCTTCGCATCCGGCTCCTCACCGTCGTCCCCGACCCCGCACGTTTCGCGGTTGTTGGTGTTGTGGACGAGGACCGGCCGGTCACCGACCAAAACGTAGTAGGTGTGGATGTCGGCGACGGTGAGGTCGCGCATCACCTTGCTGCCGCTGAAGTTGGTGACTCCGGTGACCTCGACCCGCGATCCCGCGGCGGTGCGAAGCCTGCTCTTGCCCGGCCGAAGCTCACCGGCGGGTACCCATTCGCGGACCGACTCGTCCCAAAGAGGATGGTGCGCGGTGGTCTTGAGCGTCGTGGACGAGCCGGTAAGCGGGTCCCGCACCTCGACGTCGGTCAGGGCCGTGTCGTCGTTGACGTACAGGGCGGTGACCGGCTTGGGTTCGGTGAGGCCGGTTTCGGGGTCGGTGGCGACTACCTTGTCGCCGATGGTGATGTCCTCGATCGCCTTGGTGGTGCCGCCGGCGAGCAGGACCGGTGTCCTGGGCTCGAAAGAGTGTGGCGGACAACGCCTTGGCGTCGTGCTTGGGGTGTCGGCTCGTTTGCCGGGCCCCTTGGCTGCGTCGGCGATGTCGTCGGCGTACTTGGCGCCCTTGCCAAGTGCGCCGATGGCGCGGCCGCCGGGGACGAGTTCGGCGATGCCCATGGCACAGTCGGGGGACATGCCCTGCTTGCAGGTCTTGTAGGTTTCGATCGCGCCGACCGCTGTCGCCGCGGCGCCGAGGAACGGTGCGGCGACTTGCAGTGGCGGGATCACTGCGCAGGCCATGGCGGCCACGCCCAGCACGGTGGAGATGGTGCCGGCGTTGTCGTAGACCCACGTGCCGGCCGCCTTCACCGCATTCGTGACCGTGCTGGTCACATTGCTGACGGCATTGTTGACCTTGTTTGCGACCTGGGCTATCCACTTGGGCCACATGCCATCCGGATCGCTGGCGGTCATCGGGCCGTTGTTGGCGTAGTTGTACCCGTTCATCTGTTGCGGGTCTTTGACATCGATCACCGGATCGACGGAGATGAACCTGCCGATGAGTGGGTCGTATTCACGGGCGCCCAGGTGGGTCAGGCCGGTGTTGTCGTTGGTACCCCCGACAAAGCCCTTGTCCATGGCGGAGGGCCAGGCACCGGTGGTCTGCCGCAGGTTCCCGAACGGGGTCTCGCGGCGGATGGAGATGGCCTGGCTGACGGCCTTGATGGAGGCCTGGGCGGTGGCGTGGTGATCACCGACTAGCCAGACGACGCCGTCGGCAGCCGTGCGCATGGCGACCGTCTGCTCGACATGACTGTAGTAGCGCGTGCATTTCTTGCCGGTAGAGGTGTGGCGCAGCTCCTGACCGGGAAGGTAGAGGGTCTTGCCGGTGGGGTCGATGCGGACCAACCGGTTGCCGTCCACGTCATAGATGTACGACGTGGTGCCGGTCGCGTCTGTGCTGGTCGCCAGGTGACCCTCGGCATCCCAGGTCATGACCTGCTGACCGGAGGTCGGCGTGGGCCGTTCTCGCATGTTGCCGGAGGCGTCGTACTTGTAGATACCGGTCTTGGTGCCGGTGCTGTCGACCGCCGAGGTGCCGGTCAGCTGGTGTTTGCCGGCCGGAATGGTGTAGTTGGTTGTGCGGTCTCCAGCAGGCGTGCCGTGCTCGACAAGTTCGGTGCGGCTTCCGGTGGTGTCGTATTTGAAGCTGTGCCAGTACTTTGACGGTCCGCCGAGCGTGGCCGTGGTGGGGTCGGGGTTGCAGTTGTCGTCGGAGGGTGTCCACGCCTCCTTGACCTGGCGCAGGTGGTCGGTGCGGAAGCACTGGTGGTCACCGGCGGTCAGATCCGAGATCTTGATGACGTTGCCGGCGGGATCGTAGGAGAACTGCTGATCCGCCACGGCTGTGGGCGCGGTTTGCCGGGTGGTCCAGATCTGAGCCAGCCGGCGAGTGTCAGTCTCGTAGGTGCGAGTCACGTCCAGCATCGAGCCGCTGTTGTTGCGCAGGTGGATCGCGGCCACCTCACCGAAGCTGGTGTACTGCGTGCCGGGTGTCCCATCAATCAGGTTCGACACATAGGTGGTGGCACCCAGGCTGGTGTCCAATGTGGTCGGCTTGCCCAGGTTGTTGTAGCCGTGGGTCAGCTGCTCTGTCCCCAGGTCGCCCATCGCGGGGATGCGGGTGGTGGCCGAGGACCCGTCGGGGTTGTAGGTGTAGGTGTAGATGTACGAGCCGGCCAGGTCCGGG
>DASUXL010000284.1:0-20623 GCA_036377915.1 Candidatus Limnocylindrales bacterium | reverse complement strand
CTGGTCCTGGCGCGGGAGGATAAACGCCTTGCCGCCGAGGCTGAGAAGCACACCCTGTCCCACCTTGCCGAAATCCCCGCCGGGCAAGGCCGTAACCGCGTCTTCTCCCAGATCCGGCTCGCCAGCATCCGCTTCGTCGCGGGCGAACCCGAACAAGCATGCCGCGACGCCGAAGTTGCACTCGACAAGGCCGAGCACCAGGCATCGTCAATGATCAAGGCGCGATTGAACGACCTGTTGACGGATTCGCAGCCTTACGCTCACCTGCCGGAGGTCGCCGACATTCGGGACCGGGTAAGGGAAACAACGGTTCCCGCTTGACGGTTAGGCCCCCGAACCGTCATAGAGCAGATGGAAGCGATGGCCCCGCACTACGTCGCGCAGCGTGTGTAACGGAGGAACCGGTGACTGTATAGCGAGTGCGCTATACAGTCTGATGTGGAGCGATCTGTGGAGGAGACGATCCGGGCATTGCGCGCCGCCCGGCTGCGGCGCGGGATCGCCCAGGCCGAGATAGCCGCGAGCATCGGAAGCACTCAGTCAGCCGTGGCTCGGCTGGAGGCCGCCCAGCTGGATCCCCGCCTTGGGACGGTAGCGCGATATGCCAAATCGGTCGGGATGCGCCTGGTCGCCGTGCCGATGACAACCGGCCCCAGCCTGGCTGAGACGGGTCGCGAGGTCACCGCCTCGCTAGCGGCACACGACCCCAGCGACGCGCTCAGGCACGTCATCCAGTTCCTTGACGATGTATCACGGGCAGAAGGAGACCCGAGGCGACTCGCGGTCCGGGAGGAACCCGAGCCGGTCGGCGATCCTCGCTGGGACGCACTGCTCGCCGGTGTCGCCGAGCTTGTCAGCCAACGCTTCGACCTACCGGTGCCCGGCTGGGCATCGGCGCCCGGCCGGTTCCTGCACCGATTCTGGTTCGTGGTCGAGGACATTCTCGGGCGGCCAGCACCCGGCCTGGCCGCGCTCGCGTTCACCAGATCGCCTGCCCCACTTGCCAACCGCGGCGCCTTTCTTGACGGCGACTCGTTGGCGAGCGTATGACTCTCCTGTCGCGGGACGAATTGACCGGGCTGCTCGACGAGTTAGGGGCCGAGCTCGAACGGCAGGGTGTGCACGGCGACCTCTTCGTCGTCGTCGGCGGAGCGGCGATGGCACTCGCCTACAACACGCGCCGGTCGACCCGGGACCTTGACGCCGTCTTCGAACCGAAGCATGTCGTCTACGAAGATTCCTGCCAGGCAACGATCCCAATGCCACAACTGTCTTCGAACGACCCGGACTGTCTGTCCGAGTCGCTTCGCCCCACTACCTTTTCGCGATGAAGGCGGTGGCGGCCCGGGTTGAACGCGATGCCGATGACCTATTGCGGCTCTACACGTTGTGCGGCTTCAACTCGGTCGAGGAGGCCATGGACTGCGTGGAAAGTTACTACCCACCCCATCTGTTGCCACCCAAGACCGGGTTCCTCCTCCAGGAGCTGCTCGGCGAGCCCAGGTGACAGGCCGATCTGGTACCCCGGAAAGGTTGAAGGAGACTCCCCTCTCCTACCCAGAGGGGAGCCTCCTTCTTTTGTGGAGGGGGTTGACTAAAGCTGTTCCAGCCCGAACCGCCAGATGCCGCGACCGTGGGTGGCCACATAGACGGCGTTGTCGTGGGCCGAGTACTCAAGGTCCATCACCACGGTGGTGGGCAGGTTGGCGCCGAGCACCTTCCACTGCGCGGCACCGGCCGGGCGATAGAACGTGGCAAGGTCGGTCCCGAGCACCAAGGCCCCGTTGGACAGCATCTTGACGGCGCTGGCCGGCACGTCGGGCAGGTTCGCCGACACGTCCGTCCAGGTCGCGCCCATGTCGGTGGTCTCGAAGACGTGGCCGAAGCCGGCGCCCGGACCCTCGGTGAACCGCCGCGAAAAACCGTTCACCACAACGAAAGCGTGGTTGGCGTTGGCCGGGTCGACACCGAATCCGGTGATGAACCGGTTCGGGATCGTCCCGTCGACCGGCAGGTTGAGCTGCCGCCAGCTTGCCGGGTCACCGAACCTGCCGACCGCGATCCCGCGCGCGAACCCGGCGTTGTTGCACGGCCCGCACCAGCCGACGTAGGCCACGCCGCCGGACATCGCCACCGCGGTCGCGGTGTGCCCGGCGCCGAGGTCGAACGCGCGCGTCCACTCCTTGCCGTTGCGGATGGCGAAACCCTTGTCGTTGAACCAGACCCGCTGCCCACCGGCGATCCAGTGGTTGACGTTGCGGTCATCGGCGGCGAACGGGGCGATGAACCGGGCGGGTTCGTCACCGGGGAAGTTGGTGTACGGCCCGATCCTGAACGACGTCGCCTCGGCCGGGGAGTTCGCTCCGGCGTTGGCGGCGCAGTTCTCGGTCAGCTGCATCGTCAGGTTCACGTACTCGTGCACCTGCTGGCAGATGTTGTCCGGGTTGGCCAGGGTGTCGCCACCGTCGCCGCCGAAGTTCGAGCCCATGACGGTGTCGCCGGGACGCAGCAGCGAGGTGCCGTTGTCCTGCAGGCCACCGGTGACCGCGACGCCGGTGCGGCCGTTGTACGTGTCCTTGCCGACCGCCACGGCGTAGTACTGCAACGCGTCCATGGTGCCGTCGTTGAGGCTCGCCCAGTCGGTGCCGTTGCCGTTGCCGTTGGTCTGGCCGCGCACCGGCCGGCGATAGACACCGCCGTCGTTCCCGGCGTAGAAATACGCCTTGCCCTGGTACACCCCGACCGCGGCCGCGTGCTGGTCGGGGTGGGTGGTGTCCGGGCACCGGTTGGCCGCGTCCGACAGCGCCCAGCAGGAGAAGTAGAAGTTCCAGTAGGGCCCGACCGTCTTCCAGCTGGCGCCGCCGTCCTCGGTCTCGTAGACCTCCTCCAGGCCCAGCCACAGGTGCTTGGGGTCCGCCGGATCGACCACGAGGAAGTGGTTGTACCAGGACTGGATGCCCGGACCGTAACCCTTGCCACCGACCGACTGCTTGAGCGCCGAACCCGAGTTGGCAAGCTTCGTGCTCTCGGCGATCTTCGTCCACGGCCCGGCGGGACTGCCGCTGTGGGAGACGTAGACGCCGTCTAGGTAGCTGTTGACGGTCCCCACGGGCTTGTTGAGCAGCTTGGGCGACTGGTTGATGGCATACAGCGTGCTGCCGTCGGCCGCAATCGCGAACGTCACCCGGCCGATGTCGTCGGCCGGCATCGCCCCGGTCGGGTTGACCTTTGTCCAGGCACCGGTGGTGTAGTCGAGGGTCTCGTAGAAACCGTTGTACGTGTCGCCGGAGCGCCACGCGATCGCCGCGATGATGTGCTTGGGGTTCTTCGGGTCGATCGCGATGTCGTTGACGATGTTCTTGTAGGCGGCGTTGGCGTCGCCGGCCAGCGGCCCGCCCGGCAGGTACGCCGGGTTCGGGGCGTACTCGAGCCTCCAGGCGCCGGCCGCCGTGGACGCATCGTGGCTGTAGACACCGCGAAGCGTTGCGGCCCATACCTTTCCGCCGCCGAGGCGGAGCTTGCCGACGGTGCTGCTCTCCAGCTCGGCACCGCCGACCCGCGTGGCCGGGGTGAACACGCCGTTGACCGGGTCGGCGAGGCGGTAGACGCCGCTGCCCACATAGGACGTGCCGCCGGTGTTGGCCTCGCCCGTGCCGTACCAGAGGGCCCCGTCTGCGGCGAGTTCGAGCGTGCCGGTCGACAGGCTGGGCAGCCCGTCGGCGATCGGTGTCCAGCCGCCACCGCCGGTCGAGGAGCGCCACACGCCGCCGTTGGCACCGGCGGCGTAGACGTGGCCGCTGTCGTCGGCGACCAGGCCGGTGACCCGACCGGTCACCAGGCCCATGCCGCCGCTGGAGTTGGAGTACCAGTCGCGGTAACGCGGATCGTCGGCGTCGAACGGCACCCGGGTCACATCGGTCCACGAGCCGGGGGTCTTCGCCATCCCTTGCAGCTGCTGGAACGCCGCACCGTAGGCGCCGGGCGCCACGATGCCCGGTGCCACGCGCGCCTGGGCGAACTGCTCGGCGAGCGTGGCGGCCTCCACCGACTCGCGGGCGGCCTCGGCCGGGTTACCGCCGGCGATCATCAGGGCGCGTTCCCGCGCCATGTGCGGCAGCCCGGCGTAAGGGTCCTGGCCGGGACCGGCCGTGCCGAAGGCGTTGAGGGCGACGAGGCCGCCGGACGCCGCCAGGCCGGCCGCAAGGGCGACGACGAGGGCTTGCCGTCGCCGCCGGGAAAGAAGCTTCGGAGTCACTGACCTGCCTCCACGGGAGTATGGGCAACGACGTTGCTCACAGGTCTAGCGACACGGGCGTGCTACGCGTCACACCCCTACACGAACGGACGAACGGCCGCGGCCGAGTCGTCACCGTAGGACTCCGCGAGACGCTTCAGGAAGATCTCGTTGTCTACCTGATACTCTTGCGTGCCAACGGTTTCAAGCACAAGCGTGGCGAGCAGCGCGCCCACCTGGGCGCTGGTGCGCAGGTCGAGTCCCCACGACTGGGCGGCGAAGAAACCGGCGCGGAAGCCGTCACCGACACCGGTCGGGTCATAGGCCTTGATCTCACGGGCCACCGGCACGTGGATGCGCTCCATCTCCCGCCCCGTGATCTCGACCCCGTTCTTGCCGAGCGTGGTCACGCGGATCTTCACCATCTCCAGCACGTCGGCGTCGCTGAGCCCGGTCTTGGACTCCAGCAGGGACTTCTCATACTCGTTCGTGAGCAGGAACTCCGCGCCCTCGATGAGCTCGCGCACGTCCTGTCCGGGCATGCGGGCAAGCTGCTGCGACGGGTCCGCGGCGAACGCGTAACCGCGCTCACGGCACTCCTGCGAGTGGCGCGTCATGGCGACCGGGTCGTTGGCGCTGACGATCACCAGGTCGAGCCCGCCGGCCCGCTCGTGCACCGGGTGCAGCTCGATGTTGCGCGCCTCGGCCATGGCCCCGGCGTAGAACGACGCCACCTGGCACAGGTCGTCGTCGGTGGTGCAGACGAACCGGGCGGTGTGCGCCACCTCGGAGACGTGCACCGAGTCGCAGTCGACGCCGTGGCGCTCAAGCCAGGAACGGTAGTCGGGGAAGTCCGGGCCGACCGCGCCCACCAGGATCGGGCTCAAACCCAGCTGGCCCATGCCGAAGGCGATGTTGGCAGCGACCCCGCCCCGGCGGATCACCAGGTCGTCCACGAGGAACGACAGCGAAACCTTGTCGAGCTGGTCGGCGAGCAGCTGCTCGGCGAACCTGCCCGGGAAGTGCATGAGGTGATCGGTGGCAATCGAGCCGGTGACGGCAATCTTCATGGCGCGCCCTTGGTGTGTGGAAACGGTTAACGGGGCCACCCTAGCAAGGGTGTCCCCGTTAACGAGACCATGTGTCGCATCGCTGCCGCCGGCCGATGGTGCGGAATCGCGTGTGGCGGGCCGCAGGCCCGACATCTCCGATTTCGCACTTTCGGCGTTCGGGATCTGATCATCTGGCAGACACGGGTTTCGTCTGTCGGATGATCAGGCACGATCGTCGGCCTCAGGGGCAGCGATGCCGCGCGTTGCTTCGCACGCGCAAGATTAATGGAAGGAGTCGCCACAGGCGCAGGAGCCCTGGGCGTTGGGGTTGTCGATGGTGAAGCCCTGCGCGTCGATCCGGTCCGCGTAGTCGATCGTGGCGCCCTCCAGGTACGGCGCGCTCATCCGGTCGACGACCACGGCCACGCCGCCGAAGCCCTTGACGATGTCACCGTCGAGGTCACGCTCGTCGAAGAAGAGGTTGTAGCGCAGACCGGAACAGCCACCCGGCTGCACAGCGATGCGGAGCTTCAGGTCGTCGCGGCCTTCCTGCTCGATCAGGGCCTTGACCTTGACGGCGGCCACCTCGGTGAGGTTGATGCCGGTCGTGTCGGTGGTTTCCGTGGTCACTTATCGCTCCCAGCTGAGTGTGCTTCTACCGTCGTACCCACTAACGCTAGCTCACACCGCGCCGATTCCCGAACTGGTCGCGTACTGGCGCGCCAGCCTTGATGCCAGCTCGCGCAGCCCTCGAGCAGGCTCGGCCATCGCCCGCTCCACCGAACCGAAGTGATCAACCAGGGCATAAGCCTCAGAAACCCCCGCGGCGCCGGTTTCGCGGCGGCCGGTGGTCACCCGGCCCGCGAGCACGACACACGGAACTCCCTGCTCCTGGGCTGCCCGAGCCACCCCGGCGATAACCTTGCCGCGGAGCGACTGATGATCGAACGAACCCTCCCCCGTGATCACGAGGTCGGCCCCGGAGATCGCCGCGTCCAGGCCGGTCTGGTCGCGTACCAGGTCGATGCCCGAGATGATCCGGCCGCCGAGGGCCAGGATCGCCGCGCCCAGCCCTCCGGCCGCGCCCGCACCGGGCAGGCCGGCGAGCCCGGACGGGCAGCCGGGCAGGTCGCGCACCAGCACCTCGGCCCAGTTGGCCAGGGCCGCGTCGAGGATCAGCACGTCCTTGTCCGAGGCGCCCTTCTGCGGGCCGAAGACCGCCGAGGCGCCGTGCGGCCCGTTCAGCGGATTGTCCACATCGGAGGCACCGATCAGCTCGATTCCTTTGAGCTGCCCCGAGATTTGCAGACCGGCGCAGTCGGCGAGGGCGGCTCCGCCCGGCGCCAGCGGGCGGCCGGCGGCGTCGACGGGCGTGAACCCGAGGGCGGCGAGCCAGCCCGCCCCGCCGTCGTTGGTGCCCGAGCCACCAAGACCGACCACGACCTTCCCCGGCTGGGCCGCCCGGATCAGCGCCCCGAGTCCGAAAGATGTTGTCCGCATTGGGTTTCGCTCATCTGGTACCAAATGAGCCAAACCGCAAGCCTGAGCGCTCTCCACATACGTGGTGTCGCCCGCCACAAGCACCTGCCCGGTGACCGGACGGTCAAGGGGGTCGGTCGTCGGTACCTCCACCAGCGTCCCGCCCAGCGCGGCGTGCAGCACCTCCAGGAACCCCGGCCCGCCATCGGCGACCGGCCGGATCAGCAGCTTGTCACCGGGCGTCACACCGCGCCACCCCTCGGCGATCGCCTCGGCCGCCTCGACCGCGCTCAGCGTCCCCGCAAACTTGTCCGGACAGATCACTACCCTCACGGGTAGTCAGTGTTCCAGGCCACACTCCCGCGCGAGCGCGGCAGGGGCATGATTAGTTCGTGACTGCTCCCGTTTTGCTTCTGCTGGGCCGCGGAAGGGACGCCGGCTCGGAGCGCGGTGTCGAGTGTCCGGGCGACCTGCCCGCCGCGAGCGACCCCGGCCTTGTCGAGCGGGCCCGGGCGGCAAAGGCCGCGCTGGGCGACCGGCTTTTCGTGCTGGGCCACCACTACCAGCGCGACGAGGTGATCCAGTTCGCCGACGTGACCGGCGATTCGTTCAAGCTCGCGCGGGAGGCGGCGGCGCGGCCCGAGGCCGAGTTCATCGTGTTCTGCGGTGTGCACTTCATGGCCGAGTCGGCCGACATCCTGACCTCCGGCGCGCAAAAGGTGATCCTGCCCGACCTGGCCGCCGGCTGCTCGATGGCGGACATGGCCGTTCTCGAACAGGTGGAGCAGGCCTGGGATCTGCTCACCGACCTCGGGATAGCACAGTCAACCGTCCCGGTCACCTACATGAACTCCTCCGCCGACATCAAGGGCTTCGTCGGCCGCAACAAGGGTGTCGTATGCACCTCGTCCAACGCCAAGCGCGCGCTGGACTGGGCGTTCGAGGGTGGTGAAAAGGTTTTTTTCCTGCCGGACCAGCATCTTGGGCGCAACACCGCCGTGCTGGAGATGGGCTTCTCGCTCGACGACTGCGTGCTCTACGACCCGCACAAGCCCAACGGCGGGCTCACCGGCGACCAGCTGCGCACCGCCAAGATGATCCTTTGGCGGGGGCACTGCTCGGTGCACGGCCGGTTCACCCTCGAGTGTGTCAACGAGATGCGCGAGCGGGTGCCAGGGGTCAACGTGCTCGTCCACCCGGAGTGCCGCCACGAGGTGGTGACCGCCGCTGACCACGTCGGCTCCACCGAGTACATCATCAGGACCCTCGACGCCGCCCCGGCCGGTTCCAAGTGGGCCGTCGGGACCGAGCTGAACCTGGTGCGCCGCTTGGCAAACCAGCACCCGGACAAGGAGATCATGTTCCTTGACAAGACGGTGTGCTACTGCTCGACGATGAACCGGATCGATCTGCCGCACCTGGTCTGGGCGCTGGAGGAGCTGGCTGCCGGGCGCGTGCCCAACCAGATCACGGTTGACGCGGACACGGCCCACCACGCTCGGGTCGCGCTGGACCAGATGTTGGCCCTGCCATAACTTTGCCGTAACTCTTAAATCACTGATCGTCACGGGTGTCCGTCCTTTTCGCGGCACCCGTGTACTTTTACGCGACGTGCGTTCCGTCACACCTCACGCACGGCTATGCTTCCTCCGTTCGCCCGCTCATCCCGCTTCATTTCGTTCGGAGGGACGCATGTCCGACATGCTCGTCGTCAACGGTGGGGCCCCGCTCAAGGGTGAGGTCAGGGTCCGCGGCGCCAAGAATCTCGTCTCGAAGGCGATGGTGGCGACCGTTCTCGGCGAGTCGAGTAGCCGGATGTTCGACGTTCCCCGCATCCGCGACGTCGAGATCGTGACCGGGCTGCTGGAGCTGCACGGGGTAAAGGTGACCGCCGGCGAGACCGACGGCGAGCTGGTCTTCGATCCATCCAATGTAGACCATGCCGGCATCGACGAGATCAACGTCCATGCCGGGTCGAGCCGCATCCCGATCCTGCTGTGCGGACCGCTGCTGCACCGCCTCGGCCACGCGTTCATCCCCGCACTCGGCGGCTGCAACATCGGCGGCCGCCCGATCGACATGCACCTGGAGGCGCTGCGCCGCTTCGGTGCGATCGTCGACAAGGCCCCCGAAGGGCTGCACCTTTCCGCCCCCGACGGCCTGCACGGCATCAAATACAAGCTTGAGTACCCGTCGGTCGGCGCCACCGAGCAGGTGCTGCTCGCCGCGGTCCGCGCCAAGGGCGTCACCGAGCTCGCCAACGCCGCCGTCGAGCCGGAGATCATCGACTTGATCTGCGTGCTGCAGAAGATGGGCGCCATCATCAAGGTGCACACCAACCGGACCATCGAGATCGAGGGCGTGCCGCGCCTGGGCGGGTTCACCCACCGGCCGATCCCGGACCGGATCGAGGCGGCGAGCTGGGCCTCGGCGGCGCTGGCGACAAAGGGCGGCATCTTCGTGCGCGGTGCCCGGCAGGCCGACATGATGACGTACCTCAACGTGTTCCGCGCCATCGGCGGCGAGTTCGAGGTTGACGACAGCCCGGTCAACGGCGGCATCAAGTTCTGGCACCCGGGCGGGGACCTGCGCCCGGTCGCGCTGGAGACCGACGTCCACCCGGGGTTCATGACCGACTGGCAGCAGCCCATCGTCGTGGCGCTCTCGCAGGCCAACGGGCTCTCGGTGGTGCACGAGACGGTGTACGAGAACCGGTTCGGCTACACCCAGGCGCTCAACCAGATGGGCGCCAACATCCAGGTGTACCAGGACTGCCTGGGCGGCACGCCGTGCCGGTTCGGGCGGATGGGCTTCCGGCACTCCGCGGTGATCGCCGGCCCGGCCAAGCTGCACGCCCACGATCTGGTCATCCCGGACCTGCGCGCCGGGTTCAGCCACCTGATCGCGGCGCTCGCCGGCCAGGGGCGCTCCCGGGTCCACGGCGTCGACTTGATCAACCGCGGTTACGAGAACTTTGAGGGCAAGCTCACGGCCCTGGGCGCGGATATCACGCGTTAGCAATTATCCTTGCCCCGTGGCTTTGTTTTCGAAGAAACCCGTAGAGACGACTCCTGAGGCTGCTGAGCCGGATGAGGTCCAGGAGTCTGACGTCGTTCACGTGTCCCGGTCGTACACGCCGAGCAAGGGCAAGGCCACGCCGAAGCGCACCGTCGCCCAGCGCCAGCGCCGGGCGACCAAGCCGCCGTCGGACCCCAAGGAGCGGCGCGCCTGGCAGAAGCAGCAGAAGGAGAAGGACAGGGTCACGCGCCAGGAGGCGTATGCCGGCTACAAGGCCGGTGACGAGCGTTACCTTCCGGCGCGGGACAAAGGCCCGGAGCGGGCGCTGGTGCGCGACATCATCGACTCCCGCCGCACCGCCGGCACGCTGTTCTTCGGCGGCGCGTTCATTCTGCTGTTCCTGAACATGGTCCCGGACGCCCGGGCGATCCTCGCCGCCAACCTGATCTTCTACATGCTGGCGCTTGCCGTGTTCGTCGACACGTTCCTGATCTGCCGCAAGGTCAAGCGGATGGTCAAGGAGCGCTTCCCGCAGACCGGCCAGCGGATGGGCTCGCTGTATTTCTACGCCTTCTCGCGCTCGATCATGTTCCGGCGGCTGCGCATGCCGCGCCCGAAGGTCAACCTGGGCGACAAGATCTGAGCCGCTACCTGAGCAGGTCGGCCACGCTGGCCAGGCCCTGCCGGATGTGCCGCTCGCTGAGGTTGCCAAAGCCGAGGACAAGCCGCGGCGGCTTGACCGCCCGGTCAGATCGGTAGCGGCTCATCCCGTAGAAGCCGACCGACCTGCGCGCCGCCGCGTCGACGACCGCGCGTTCCGAGGCGCCGGACGCAAGGTGCGCCACCGCGTGGAACCCGGCGGCAAGCCCGCCGATCTCGACCCCGCCGAGCGCTTCGACCACGGCCGCGCGGCGCGAGGCGTAGAGGGTGCGCATCCGGCGCAGATGCCGGTCGAACCGGCCCGACTCGATCAGGCGCGCCAGGACCAGCTGGTCAAGACCGGGCGACCCGCGGTCGTCGCGCGCCTTCTCCCCCGCCACGTCGCCGGAAATCGTTGCGGGACAAAGGATCCAGCCCAGGCGGACAGCGGGCGCCAGCGACTTGCTGACCGTGCCGAGCTGGAACACCCGGCCCGGCGCCAGGCCCTGCAGGCAGCCCACGGGTTCCCGGTCGTAGCGGAACTCGGCGTCGTAGTCGTCCTCGACGAGGTAGCCGTCGTTTGCCTCGGCCCACGCCACCAGTTCGCGCCGCCGCGACGGCGCTAGAACGACACCGGTTGGCCACTGGTGCGCCGGGGTAAGAACCACCGCCCGTGCACCGGTTTTCGCCAGCGCGGTCACTTTGATTCCTTTTTCATCAACGGGTACCGGGACAGCCGTCACCCCCGCCCACCGAGCGGCCACGGCACTCGTCTCGTCGTAGCCGGGATCCTCGAACGCCACCGTGGTCACGCCCGCCCGGGCGAGCACCTTCAGCACGAGGTTCAGCCCCTGGGCGAAGCCGGTGCAGATCACCAGGTCGGCCGGTGCCGATGCGGCGCCGCGCACCCGGCTCAGATAGCCGGCAAGGACCTCGCGGAGCAGCGGGCTGCCGCTGGGGTCGCCGTAGTCGAGGGCGGAGGTGGGTGCGGTGCGGGCGGTCTCGCGCTGTGCCCACAGCCAGTCTCCGCGCGGGAAGGAAGCGAGATCCGGTACCCCCGGCCGGAAATTGAACTTCATCTCGGGCTCTATCGCCGCTTTCGGAGGCGGTGAAGGCGGCGCGACCGCGCAAGGCGCGACCCTTGTCGCCGATCCCACCCGCGTCTCCAGGTATCCCTCCGCTTGGAGCTGGCCATAGCACTCCTGCACCAGACCGCGGGAAACGCCAAGCTCGCGGGCAAGCTCCCGGGAGGAGGGCAGGCGCTCGCCCACGCGCAGCCGCCCGGCGCGGATCGACTCGCGCAGCCCGCCCTCGATCTGGGCGCGCAACGGCAGCGTGCGGTCAAGCGCCAGGAGCAGGGCGGGGCTCAAACCGGCCCACTGAATCGCCATAGAATTGGAGCTTAGCGGCTGCCGGTTGTCCGCCTAGTTTGAAGTTCATGAAGGTCTTCCTGAGCCGCACACTGATTCTGTTCTATCTTGCCTCACTGGGTACCGCGACCAGCTTCTACCTCCTGCTGACGGTGGTCCCGATCCACGCCATGGCCTCCGGTGGCGAGGTGGGCGCGGGACTGGCCACGGGCGCGCTGATGCTGTCGACGGTCGCCGCCGAGGTTGCCGTGCCCGCGCTGATCACCCGTTTCGGGTACCGCACGGTCTTCGCCGCCGGTGCCGTGCTGCTCGGGTTGCCGGCATTCGCACTGTCCATTTCGGACAGCATGGCGCTGGTGCTTACGGTGTGTCTGGTGCGCGGCTTGGGTTTCGGGCTCGTCGTCGTGGTGGGCTCGGCGCTGGTGGCCACCCTCGTCCCGGCCAACCGGCGCGGCGAAGGCCTTGGCGTGTACGGCATCGTCATCGGTGTCCCGTCGATTGTCGCGCTGCCGCTTGGGGTGTGGGCGGCCGGTCGCGCCGGCTACGATCCGGTCTTCGCCGCCGGGGCGCTGTCCGCGCTCGCCGCCTCCGCGATTTGCCTGGCAATCCCCGCCTCGCGCCTCCGCCCCGCGTCCCCGGCCCTCGCCCCCTCCCAGTCCGCCTCCTCCCAATCCGCCCCCTCCCAGGCCGCCCCCTCCCAGGCCGCCCCCTCCCAGGCCGCCCCCTCCCAGGCCGCCCCCTCCCAGGCCGCCACTGTCGGGGACGATTGCCAGGCAAACCCCCGCGCGACGGTCCGCTCTGGGGACGATTGCCAGGCAAATCGCGGGATCTTGTGGAGCGGGGCGCTGATCCGGCCGGCGATCGTCTTCTCCACCACGGCGATGGCGTGCGGCATAGTCGTGACCTTCCTGCCCGCCGTCGGCGGTGGCATGGTCGAGGTCGCGCTGCTGGTGCAGGCGGCCGCGGCGACCCTGGCCCGCTGGGCGGCCGGGCGGATCGGCGACCGGCACGGCGCCGCGCGGCAACTGGTGCCCGGCGTTCTGCTGTCCGCGGCGGGCATGGCCGCGCTGATCCTGGCCGGCAGCCCGATCGCGGTGCTCGCGGGCATGGTGCTGTTCGGCACCGGTTTCGGCATCACCCAGAACGCCAGCCTGACCGTGATGTACCAACGGGTTCCGGCGTCCGGCTACGGCACGGTCAGCGCGGCGTGGAACTTCGCCTACGACGCCGGGCTCGGTGCGGGTGCGGCCGGATTCGGGGTGCTTGCCGCGCACACCGGCTTCCCGCTCGGCTTCGCCATCACCGCCGCGCTCATGTTGCTGGTGACGGCTGCGGCACTCGCGCGTCGGACTGGTAAAGCCGAGCAATCACGTCCTCTATCTCCGGCTCCGCAATCGTGAGGTCGCGCAGCAGGCCGGAGGAGGCAAGCTTGGAGACGAGCGGCCCGACCGAGTTGGCGCCGTCGAGGCTGAAGACAAGGCGCAGCCCGGTGTCCGACTCCAGTTCGGCGCCGGGCACGTCGATCCGGTGCGGCAGCGGCTCGTTCAGGTCGGCGATGACGCGCCGGCGCGACCCGTACCGGGCGTGCAGCGCCTCGATGGTCCCGTCGTGCACCACGTGTCCGTGGTCGATGACGACGATCCGCCGGCACAGCCGCTCGATGTCGGCGAGGTCGTGCGTGGTCAGCACGATTGTGGTGTCGCCCCGCTCGCCAAGCTCCGCCAGGAACTCCCGCACCGCCTGCTTGCTCACCACGTCGAGCCCGATCGTCGGCTCGTCAAGGAACAGGATCTCCGGCCCGTGCAGCAGCGCCGCGGTCAGCTCTCCGCGCATGCGCTGCCCGAGCGACAGCTGCCGTACCGGCGTCTGCATGAACTCGTCCAGTTCGAGCAGGTCGCGGCAGCGGAGCAGGCGCGCGGCGTGCTCGGCCGGCGGTACCCGGTAGATGTGGCGCAGCAGCTCGAACGAGTCGCCCAGGGGCAGATCCCACCACAGCGCCGACCTCTGTCCAAACACGACACCGATGCGCTTGGCGAGCTTGATGCGCTGCGGCACCGGTGTCAGCCCGCAGACCTTGACCTCGCCGGAACTAGGGGTCAGCACGCCGGTGAGCATCTTGAGTGTGGTGGACTTGCCGGCGCCGTTGGGGCCCAGGTACCCGACCATCTCCCCGCGCTCGATCGTCAGCGAGACGCCGTCCACCGCGGCCACGGTCTTGCGGGCGCGGCGAAACCGGCCGGCCTTGGTCCGGACGATGAACTCCTTGCGCAGGTCTTTGGTGTAAATCATGAGCCGGTGCTCCTGTAGTGCCGGACGCCGAAGCGCCAGATGAAAGCCGCCAACCCGAGCACGGCGGCGGAGACGAGCGGGCTCAGCCAGCCCAGCCAGGACGGTCCGCCCAGGGGATCCTGCTTGCCGAGCAGGAGAAGGCCCGGGTAGTACGCGACGAAGGCGAACCCCAGACCGAACGCGAAGATCTTGCGGAACCATCCACTGTAGACAGTTATGGGGTACGAGGTGAAGTCGCGCCCGCCATAGGTCAGCGAGTTGGCGATCTCGCCCGACTCTATCCACCAGAACGCCACCGTCGAGGTCGCCACGAAGAAACCGCAGAAGAAAGCGGCGCCAGCGATCGGGGCGATCACCACCATCGCCACCCGCTCGGGCGTCCAGTCGATCCCGGCGTACCCGGTCGCGACGACCAGAACTGCTGCGGCGTAAACGATCCGGCCCGCGCGGCGGAAACCCACGTCCGCGCACAGCAGCTGCGCCAGCACGGACAGCGGCCGGATCATGACGGTGTCCAGGCTGCCCATGCGGACGTATATCCGGATCTTCTCGATGTTGCCGACGATCAGATCTGCCAGGCTGAACGAGGTGAGCGCCAGACCGAACAGGATCAGGGTCTCTTTGATCGCGAAGCCGGCAAGGGTGGGTACCCGCGAAAAAATCACCAGAACGGTGAGCAGATCCGCGCCCACGACAACCGTGCTGCCCGCCAGATCCAGCCAGAAGCTCGTGCGATAGGACGCCTGGGCGCGACCCTGCGCGGCGATCAGCTTGAGATAGACGCGCAGTGTCTCAGCCACCCTGAATCACCAGCTTGCGCTCGGCTCGGCGCTGCACCACCCGGCACAGCCAGATGAGCACCACCGCCCAGATCACCTGCACAGCGATCATGCCGAACCGGACGGGCAGACCGTCCCGCTCGATGAGCACATCCATCGGCGCCTGCAGGAACGACGGTCCGGGTGTGGCGAACCAGATCAGCGCCGCCGCCCAGTCGGGCAGGAACCGGATCGGAAAGTAGAGCCCGCCCAGCATGCCGGAGAAGAACAGCCACGCCATTGTCACGCCGCGGTGGTCCAGCAACCAGTACGCGCTCGCCTGCACCAGGTACCGGCAGGCGAAGCAGACGACGACGGCCAGGAGCGTGGAGAGCAGGAACAGGGGGTACGTGATCGCGTCGACGGGTAGGTAGAGGTCGAAGAAGAGCGCGCCGACAAGCATCGGCGGCACGAACCGGAAGATCATCGCGTAGCCGGCGCGGCCGAGGTCGGCGGCAAGGTAGTTGAGCACCGGGTGGATCGGGCGCAGCAGGTCGGTCACGATGTCGCCGCTGCGGATGCGGTCGGCCAGGTCGCTCCAGCCCCACAGCATCACGACGCCGAGCAGCCCCTGGCCTATCCATACGTAGGTGACCAATTGCGATCCGCTGTAGCCGGCGACGATCCCGCCGCTTGCCACAGCAAGCAATACATAGGTTCGCAGAAAGCCGAACATGATGTTCGTGGCGAGCGAGGCGACCGTGGCCTGGCGATAAGTCGCGAATCGACGGAAGCCGGATGCGGCAATTGCCCCGATTAGCGCCAACGGTTCGGTGAAGTTTCGGATTGTGTGGCGATCCCCAGTGGCGTCGAGTAAGCCCACGCCGTTACCCTCCTGTCGCACCCATCTCTGCGGCCGAAGTTCAGACGGGCCCGGTGACCCTACCGGTTGACTAAGGCGAGGGAAAAGTCAATTCGACTTTCAGCGAGGCGAGCGTGGCGGACAAGCGCACTGACGATCGGAGAAGTGGTGCGCCCGCGTGGGCCGAAACTCCGACCGCTCCGCGCGCCAAAGTCCCCGGTGCACGACCGTCCCAGGAGGACCCTGCGCCCTCGTCGCCACCTGCGCCGCCGCCCGTGAGACCCGGCCCGTTCCCGCCGCAGATGCAGCCGCCTCAGCCCCAACAGTACGGACCCCGCCCGCCCCGGCCGCCGCACGGGCAAGGTGTACCGCCGCAAGGTGTACCGCCGCAAGGTGTGCCGCAGCCGCCGCATGGGCCGCAAGGTGGTCCACAGCAAGGTGGTCCACAGCAGGGCGGACCGCAGGGCGGACCGCCGCCGCAGGGAATGCGCAACGGGCCACCGGGCCGCGGCCGGCAGGGCGGACCGCCGCCGCAACGCCAAGGCCCGCCGGGGCAGTATCCGCCGCCGCCCCAGCGCATGGGCGCGCCCGGCATGGCCGGCCAGCCACCCCGCCCAACCCAGCAGCCGCACGGTCAGGGCCAGGCGCCCGTGCCCGGTCAGGCGCCGGGGCACGGTCCCGGGTACCGTCCGGGCCCGCCACCGCAAGGCCGCCCGCAGTATCCGCAAGGACCGCAGTACCCGCAAGGGCCTCCGCCCCAGGGACGGCCGCCGCGCCCACCGGTACCGGAGAACGCGCCCGTCACCTCGATGCCCGTCACCTCTGTGCCCATCACCTCTGTGCCCATCACCTCTGTGCCAGAGAACGCACCGGTGACAGGCATGCCGATCGCCGGGCCGCCACCGCCACAGACGCAGGCACCGCCACCGCCACAGACGCAGGCACCGCCGCAGGCACAGGCACAGGCACAGACGCAGGCACAGACGCAGGCGCAGGCCGGTGGGGCGAGGACGGCACCGCCGCCGCACGCGCCGGTCTCGGCGAGCCCGGTCTCGGCCAATCCGGTCTCGGCCAATCCGGTCTCGGCCAACCCGATCTCACCGGCGATCCCCACCTCGCCCGCCGTCGCCACCCCCGACACGGTGATGCCCGTGCACGGCAGCGCCGCCGGCGCCGCGACCGCGCTCACCGCACCGACCATGATGACCCCGATCGTGGTCAGGCTCGGCGCCTCCGCGCCGGAAACCCTTGCCCACGAAGAGGAAGAGGACACCGCCCCGGCGGAGGACGGCACCCCCGACCCGGAGCAGGTGCTCGCCGCCAAGGAATGGCACTTCCACCCCGAAACCCTGCGCGAGCTTGTCGACAACGCCGACGAGCTACGCGAGATCCGCGACCAGCTCACCGAAAAGCTTAACCCGGCCACCGACAACCCAACGCGCGCAAGGCTTCTCAGCCTGCGAGCGGTGGTCTCCCGGATCCTCGGCGACCTGTCCAAGGCCCTCTCCGACGGCAAGATGGCCCTCGTGCACGCCGAAGCTACCGGCGAACTGCGCCGCATCGCCATCGCCAAGGCGCGGCTGGCGCACGTGCTGCAATGGCGCGGCGACTTCACCGAAGCCGACCGGCTCTTCGCCGAGGCCAACTCCAGCGAGCTACCCGACCGGCTGCGGGCCACCCTGAACGAGCACGCCGGGCGCTCCTGCCTCGACCAGGGCCGCTACATGGAGGCGTTCAACCACTTCGAGGCCGCGCTGGAACTGCGCAAGGTCGAGGACCCGGAGCTGATCGCCCGCACCGAACTCGCCCTCGACGCCGTCTCCCTGAAGATCGCCGAGAACGGCATGGGGCCGTACCCGCGCTCCAAGGAGGAGATCCTCCAGGTCAAGAAGCCGCCCACGCCAAGGTTCGACGACCGGGCGCAGTGCTGGGGGTTCGTCAACGCCGACGGCAAGACCGTCATCAAGCCGGCCTTCGCCGACGTGCAGCCCTTCCGCGACGGGGTCGCCTGGGTCCGCCGCCGCGAAGCCGCGGCGTGGGAGCTGATCGACGAGGGCGGCAACCGCAGCATCGCCGCCGAGGTCGGCCTGCTCGGCGTCGGGTCATTCTCCGAGGGACTGGCCTGGGTGTCAAAGGACGGCAACGCCGGCTGGATCGCCATCGACAAGTACGGCAAGGTGGCGATCTCCACCGGGTTCGAGGACGTGCGCCCGTTCCGGCGCGGCCTTGCCGCCGTGCGCCGGGGCGGCTGGGGCGCGGTCGACAAGAACGGCAGGGTCGTTGTCCCGTTCCAGTTCACCGGGTTCGCGACCGCCCTGACCGATGGGCGTTACGTCGACGGGTTCTCCGACGAAGGGCTCGCCATCGTCGACGCGGGCGGGCGCAAGGGCGTCGTCGACCGGGCAGGCAAGATGATCGTGCCGCCGGTGCATCCGGCCCTCGTCATCCATCCTGTGGCGTTTCTCATCGCCTCGGCCGAAGGCCGGTGGGGCGCGCTCGACCGCAAAGGGCGCCCGTTCATCAACCCCCTCCTGCCCAGCCGCCAGTCGGTGATGGAGGAACTCGACCGGCTCCTCGCCGACACCAAGCCGGTTCTGTAGCCGCTATAGGGTGGTGCCATGGAATTCAGGCACCTTGGCCGGTCAGGCATGCTCGTCAGCGAAATCTCCTATGGGAACTGGATAACCCACGGTTCACAGGTGGAGGAGGACGCGGCGCAGGCATGCGTACGGGCGGCACTCGACAGCGGCATCACCACCTTCGATACCGCCGACGTCTACGCCGGCACCCGGGCGGAATCGGTACTGGGGCGGGCGTTGAAGGGCGAGCGGCGCGAAGGGCTGGAGATCTTCACCAAGGTCTACTGGTCGACGGGGCCGGGCCGCAACGACAACGGCTTGTCGCGCAAGCACATCATGGAGAGCATCAACAATTCGCTGCGGCGCCTCCAGACCGACTATGTCGACCTGTATCAGGCGCACCGCTACGACTACGCGACGCCGCTTGAGGAGACCATGACGGCTCTCGCCGACATCGTGCACAGCGGCAAGGCGCACTACATCGGCGTGTCGGAGTGGACCGCCGACCAGATCCGGGCCGGGCACACCCTCGCCCAGGAGCTCAAGATCCCGTTCGTGTCCAACCAGCCCCAGTATTCGATGATCTGGCGGGTCATCGAGGCGGAGGTGGTACCCGTCAGCGAGGAGCTGGGCATCGGCCAGATCGTCTGGTCGCCGATCGCGCAGGGTGTGCTGACCGGCAAGTACCTGCCCGGGCAGGCCCCGCCCGAGGGTTCGCGGGCGACCGACGACAAGTCGGGTGCCGGGTTCGTCGCGGCCTTCCTGCGCGATGACATCCTGACGCGGGTGCAGCGGCTCAAGCCGCTGGCCGATCAGGCCGGGCTGAGCATGGCCCAGCTGGCGATCGCGTGGGTGTTGCAGAACCCCAACGTCTCCTCGGCGATCATCGGGGCGACCCGGCCGGAGCAGGTGCTGGAGAACGTGAAGGCCAGCGGCGTCAAGCTGGACGCGGATCTGCTGAAGGCGATCGACGAGGTGATGGACCCGGTCGCGGAGCGCGACCCGGCCAAGACCGTCTCCCCCTCGAAGAGACCCGGTGCTTAGGCTGTAAGCGCCATCTTGTATTCGACACGGTCATCCTCCACGAGGATGGCCGTGATCGCGCCCGAGGGCAGCAGGTCGCGCCAGTTCTGGCCGAGCCAGGACTCGGCGTCGGCCTGGCTGGTGAACTCTTCCCGGGGGCCGTCGACCGCTTTGCCGTTCTCGGTCTCATACCGCCAGCGCCATGTCATGACGATCAGATTAGCCGTTAGTGTTACCGGCATGGTCGGTGGGAAGGTCTTGGTCCTGGGCGGGATCCGTTCGGGGAAGAGCGCCTATGCCGAGTCGCTGCTCTCGGAGGCGGACTCGGTGCGCTATGTCGCCACTTCTGCGGTGCCCGAGGGTGACGATGGTTTCGCGGCCCGGATCGCCGCGCATCAGTTCCGCCGGCCGGCCTCTTGGGAGACGCTGGAGGTCGGTGACGATCCGGCGCTGCTGGTGGATTCGGTCCGCGAGGCGGAGGCCGGGGCGGCGCTGCTGGTCGAGGATCTGGGCGGCTGGGCGGCGGCGTTGCTGGAGCGCGAGGACGCGGCCGAGCTGGTTTCGCGGCTTGCCGACGCGGTCAGGCAGTGCCAGGCCGATCTGGTTTTTGTCAGTCCCGAGGTGGGGCTGTCGGTGGTTCCGCCGACCGAGTCGGGTGTGGCGTTCGCGGATCTGCTGGGTGAGCTGAACCAGTCTGTGGCGGGGGCCTGTGACAGCGTGGCGCTGGTGGTGGCGGGCCAGGCGACCTGGTTGAAGAAGGGTTTCAGGCGCTTCCAGCGGGTGCCGGCGCCGGCCACGCAGCCGGAGGTGACGAGCACCGTGGAGGGGGTTCTCAGCGAGCCGACCACGGCGTTGCCGATTGTGGCCACGGGGTTCACCGTCAAGCCGGGGATGGATCTGCCGATCCACGACGACGACGCGCGCACCGAGGCGGAGGAGCATCTGTCCAAACTGGACATCGAGGGCGGCGGGCTGGGCGCGCTCGCCGCGACCGTGGTGTTCGCGGCGGGGACGCAGAGCGCGGCGATCCCGGCGCCATGGCAGCAGCCGCACATGCTGCTGCTGCACGGCATGCACGAGGGTGACATCGCCGCGGGCGACTCCGCGGAGGCGGCGGCGCGGGTCGCCGACGGCGCCGGACGGGGCGAGGGTGCGATCGGGCTGCTCGCCCAGTGGAACGGTGTGACGCTGAAGGTGGTCGAGGCCGATCCGGCGGAGGACATCGTCTACGGTAGGGCGACCCCGCCCGAGACGGTGGAGGCGATGCTCACCAAGGGCTGGAGCCTTGCCGACGAGGCGGTCGACGCCGGCGCCGACCTG
>DASUXL010000283.1:0-18014 GCA_036377915.1 Candidatus Limnocylindrales bacterium | reverse complement strand
GCGGTCATCATCATCTCCTCCGAACTGCCGGAACTGCTGGGGATGTGCGACCGCATCTATGCCCTGTCGGCCGGCCGTATCACCGGTGAGTTGCCGGCCGGCCAGGCGACCCAAGAAAACCTGATGGCGCTCATGACAAAGGAGAAGGAGCTGTCCGGATGACAAGCACCCAGCCCGCCGAGGCAAAGGACCTCGCATCGTCGGGGAGCGCCCCGGCCGCAGCGCTGCATACCGGCACCAGCGATCCACGCACCCTCATCATGCGCAACTTCCGTCAGAGTGGCATTTACATCGCCTTCGCCGTCATCGTCGCGCTGTTCGCCTTCATGACCGACGGTGTCTCGCTGAGCCCCGGCAACATCACCAATATCCTGCTGCAGTACTCCTACATCCTGGTGCTCGCCATCGGGATGGTGATCCTGATCATCGCCGGCCACATCGACCTGTCCGTCGGGTCGGTGGTCGCGCTCACCGGCGCGGTCTCGGCCGTGCTCGTCATCCAGCAAGGAAACGTGTGGTGGGTCGGTGTGCTCGCGGCGGTGGCCGTCGGCGTGGCGGTGGGCGCCTGGCACGGCTTCTGGGTCGCCTACGTCGGGATGCCGGCATTCATCGTGACCCTGGCCGGCATGCTGCTGTTCCGAGGGCTGACATTGCAGGTGCTGAACAACATCTCGCTGTCGCCGTTCCCCAGCGATTACCAGCGGGTCGCCAACGGCTTCCTCAACGGACTCCTCGGCGGGCAGGGCTACGACGCCTTCACACTGCTCATCGCCGCGATTGCGGTGGTCGGATACGCGGTAAGCGTGTTCCGCACGCGGCTGGCGCGTATCCGGTACAAGCAGTCGGTGGAGTCGTTCCCGCTGTTCGTCGCCCGTGTCGTGGCTGTCGGCGCGGTCGTCATGTACTTCGCGTGGCAACTGGCCCACGCCCGCGGCCTGCCCATCGTGCTGATCATCCTGGCGGTGCTCGTGCTCGCCTACGGCACCGCGACCAAGAAGAGCGTCTTCGGGCGCCAGGTCTACGCGATTGGCGGTAACCTTTCGGCCGCAATGCTTTCCGGGGTGAACGTCCGCAAGGTCAACTTCTGGATCTTCGTCAACATGGGACTGCTGGCCGGTGTGGCCGGCGTCATCTACTCGTCGCGCTCCAACGGGGCGCAGCCCGCCGCGGGCAACATGTTCGAACTCGACGCCATCGCCGCGGCGTTCATCGGAGGGGCTGCCGTCGCGGGCGGCGTGGGCACCGTCGTGGGCGCGATGGTCGGCGGACTGATCATGGCAGTGATGAGCAACGGCATGCAGCTCATGGGCATCGACCAGTCGACGCAGTCCGTGGTGAAAGGCTTGGTCCTGCTGCTAGCCGTGGCGTTCGACATCTACAACAAGCGCCGCGTCGGGGCCACCCGCTGACCGGGGATCAGACGTCCTCCCCGGTCGCGTTGGCGCGGACCGGATGCAGCTTGGCCAGGACCCGCTCGGCATCCGGGTGGCGCAGGTCTGACAGGAGCTGCGCGGCCTTTTGCCACGCGGCTCGGGCCGCGTCCAGGCTGCCGGTGGCGTGGTGGGTGTCGCCAAGGCGAGAAAGCGTGCCCGCTTCCTCGTAGCGGTCGCCGAGGGTTCGGTATAGGGCGAGCGCGCGTTCGTAGCAGTCCGCGGCGTCGGCGTAGTGGCCGAGGCTGTGCCGGGCGAGACCGAGGGTGTCCCAGGTGTGGGCCTGCCCCTCCCGGTCACCGAGCTGTTCGAACAGTGCCAGGGCCTGGTCGCAGCATCCGATCGCGCGCTCTGGCTCGCCGAGCGCGAGCAGGCTCACGCCGAGGTTGTTCAGTGAGCTTGCCTGTCCGCGGTGGTGTCCGGCGGCCCGGAACAGCTCCATCGCCCGCTCGATGGCGATGATGCCGGCGTGGCGGTCGCCGCGCTCGGTCTGCAGACTCTGTATCGCCCGGTAGGCGAAGGCCTGGCCGACCTGGTCGCCGGCTTGAGCGTAGAGGTCCAGCGCGCGTTGTAGGTACCGCTCGGCGTCCGCGTACCGCGAGAGCCGGATCTGGGTGGTGGCCACCCCGCGCAAAGCGTGCGCCTCGGCACGCGGGTCGCCGAGCCGGCTGCCCGCCCTGATCCCGGCCTCCCAAACGGAGCCAAGGTCGTGCCAGAATCCGCGACGGCCAAGGAACGTCTCCAGAGCCCAGGCGAGCTGCCAGATGCGGCGGTCGGTCCCGCTTCCTTCGGGCTGGTCAAGAATGGCGACCAGTACCGGGTACTCGAGATCCAGCCATGCGATCGCCGCGTCGACGTCCGGGAAGCGCTCGATGGCGACGCCGGGTGCGGGTGGGGAAAGCGGCAGGTGGTTCGGGTCGCGCAGCGGATGCATCATGCGGTTGGCGGTGTGAGCCGCGTGGAGGTAGTGGTCGATCAGCCGGTCGACGGCCACCTGGGCGCGCTCGCCGTCGTGGGATGGGATCAACTCCGCGGCATAGGCGCGCAGCAGGTCGTGTGTGGAGTATCGGCGGGCGGCGTACTCGCTGAGCAGATTGGTCTGGGTCAGCTCGGTCAGCGTCCGTCGCGCCTCGGGCACGGGGACGCCGGCGAGGCTCGCCGCCGCGGTCACCGAGATTCCGGGACCCGGGTGCAAGCCCAGCAGCCGGAACATCCGGGCAGCCGGCTCGGTCAGCGCCGCGTACGACCAGGAGAACACCGCGCGGACCTGGCTGGCCGGATCTCCGGCGTCCAGCGCGTCCAGGCGCCGGGCGGTGTCAAGAACCTCGGCGGTGACCTCGGCGAGCGAGAACCCGGACTGCTGCGCCCGCGCGGCCACGACGGCGAGGGCGAGCGGCAGCCTGCCGCAGGTAGCGATGATCGCGTCTGTCGTCTCGGGTTCGGCCTCGATCCGTTGGGCGCCAAGCCGCCGGGACAGCAACCGCCATGCCTCCGAAGTGGACAGTGGGTCGAGATGCAGCGGCTGGGCTCCTTCCACCGCGACGAGCGGGGTGAGCTGGTCGCGGCTGGTCACCACCACCACGGCGGGTCCGCTGCCGGGCAGCAGCGGGCGGACCTGCTCGGCGTTGCGGGCGTTGTCGAGCACCAGCAGGATCCGCTTTCCCGCAACCAGACTGCGAAAGTACGCGGTCAGAGCGTCGAGCTCGGTCGGAATCCCATCCGCCGGCACACCGGACGCCGCGAGGAAGCCGCGTAGCGCGGTGGCCGGCGGTACCGCCTGTCCGGTGGGGTCGAGGCCGCGCAGGTTCACGAACAGTTGCCCGTCGGGGAACCGGTCTGCCACCCGGTGCGCCCAATGGACCGCCAGGGCGGTCTTGCCGATGCCGCCCATGCCGGTCAGCACCGCGATTGGCATCCCGCCCGCATCCGTGCCGACCAGTTCGTCGAGGCGCTTGAGGTGCTCGTCGCGCCCGATGAACCCGTACACCTCGGCAGGCAGCGTCCGGGGCGCAGGCGCCGCCGTTCCCGCCGTTCCCGTCGTTCCGGCCGGCTCCGGGTCGGCCGGAGCTTGGTCGGCGTCGAGCACCTCGGCCTCGCGCGCCCGCTGCCACAGCTCGGCGAACTCCTCGACGTCGCCGCCGAGCCGCGTCACGATCTCGCGGACGACCTCCCACCGGGACAACCTGGGTTTGGCGAACACGTCGTGGATCGTGGTCGGGTTGATCCCTGCCGGGCGGCGGTCGCTTCGGGTCAGGCGTTGCAGTTGTCGCATGCTCGGCTCGCCGGCAGTGGCGTGCAGCGCGTGCAGCCGCTCGAAGTACTGCCGGATCGGGCCGTCGGGCACGAGCGGTTGACGCAACCGCCCCATAGGCAACCCCCCAGCGCTAATGGCGTCGGTCTATCTCATGTTAGCGGCGGCGGTGCGGCACCGCGCATCCGGCCGGGGGTGACCGTCAGCAAAGGCAAGGAGATTTCTCTCCTTGCCACTCTTAACGTATAGCGCCCCGGGGGGCTTGCGGCAAGACCCGGGTCGTGGCGCAGAATCGTCGGCCGAGGCCACATCCTGCGGAAAAATGGGGGGTACGACGTGCGCGGCTACCTCGGAGGTATCGCAATGATCGAGCAGTACGTGTTGGATCTTCAAGAGGTTGACGAGACGCGCGTCGCGGTCGTCGGCGGCAAGGGCGCGCACCTGGGCGGGCTGTCGCGGATCGAAGGCATCCGCGTGCCGGCTGGCTTTTGCGTGTCGACGGGCGCCTTCCGGCGGATCATGGCGGAGGCGCCATCGATCGACGATCGGCTCGATGAGCTGTCGCGCCTGAACCCGGACGACCGGGAGGGGATCCGCACGCTCAGCGCCGAGATCCGCCAGACCATCGAAGGGATCGCCATCCCGGACGATCTGGCGGCTGCGATCACCCGCGCGCTCGCGCAGCTCGGCGAGCACGCCGCCTACGCCGTGCGATCCAGCGCGACGGCAGAGGACCTGCCGACTGCCTCCTTCGCCGGCCAGCAGGACACGTACCTCAACGTCGTGGGGCCGGCGGCGATCCTGCAGCACGTCGGCCGATGCTGGGCGTCGCTGTTCACCGAGCGGGCCGTGACCTACCGCCTGCGGAACGGCTTCGACCACCACAAGGTCCGCATGGCCGTGGTCGTGCAGCAGATGGTCTTCCCGGACGCGGCCGGCATCCTGTTCACGGCCGACCCCGTCACGGGCAACCGGAGGGTCGCCACCGTGGACGCCGGCTTCGGCCTCGGCGAGGCCCTGGTTTCCGGCCTGGTGAACCCGGACGTCTTCAAGGTGCGCGACGGCGGGATCGTCCACAAGGCGGTCGCCGCCAAACAGCTTGCCGTTCACGCCCTGCCGGCTGGCGGTACGCAGGAAGTGGCGATCGACCCGCAGCGGCAGGAGCGACCGGCGCTGACGGATGCGCAGGTCGTGCGGCTCGTGCAGCTCGGGCGGCGGATCGAAGCGCACTTCGGCCGCCCGCAGGACATCGAGTGGTGCCTGGTCGATGATGACTTCCAGATCGTTCAGAGCCGGCCGATCACCACGCTGTTCCCCATCCCCGCAGCCCGCGACCAGGAGAACCACGTCTACGTCTCGGTCGGTCATCAGCAGATGATGACCGACGCCATGAAGCCACTGGGCTTCTCCATGTGGCAGCTGACGGCCATGGCGCCGATGCACGAGGCCGGCGGGAGGCTGTTCGTCGACGTCGCCCGGCGCCTGGCCTCACCCGCGAGCCGCGCCGGCCTCCTGGACATCATGGGCAGGGGCGATCCGCTGATCAGGGACGCGCTGGAGACCGTCCTCGACCGCGGCGACTTCATCCCGACGCTCCCAGACGCCGGCCCCGGCGGGCCGCCTCCCGGAGGCGCGCCCGCCTCGATCGAGACCGATCCGGCCATCGTCACCGAGCTGATCGAGCGCAGCGAGGCGTCCATCGCCGCCCTGCGGCGCGACATCCGGACAAAGACTGGACCGGCGCTGTTCGACTTCCTGCTGGAGGCATTGGACGAGCACAAGCGAGTCCTCGGCGATCCGCTCAGCATGCAGGCGATCATGGCGGGGATGGAGGCCACGTGGTGGCTCAACGACAAGCTGCAGGAGTGGCTGGGCGAGAAGAACGCGGCCGACACGCTCACCCTGTCCGCCCCCAACAACGTCACCTCGGAAATGGGGTTGGCGCTGCTCGACGTCGCCGACGTGATCCGCCCGTACCCAGAGGTGGTGGCGTTCCTGCAGGGCGTCGCGGACGAGGGCTTCCTGGACGAGCTGCCGAAGCTCGCGGGCGGGACCGAAGCGCGCGACGCCATCGAGGCATACCTCGACCGGTACGGCATGCGCTGCGTCGGCGAGATCGACATCACGAGGCCGCGTTGGCGCGAGCGCCCCACCACGCTCGTGCCCGTGATCCTCGACAACGTCAAGCTCTTCGAGCCGGGCGCCGCCGAGCGGCGCTTCGAACAAGGGCGGCAGGAGGCGCAGAAGAAGGAACGGGACGTGCTGTCACGCCTGCGGGCCCTGCCGGACGGGGAGCAGAAAGCCGGCGAGGCCAAGCGGATGATCGACCGGGTGCGGACCTTCATCGGGTACCGGGAGTATCCGAAGTACGGCATCATCAGCCGCTACTTCGTCTACAAGCAGGCCTTGCTGGAGGAGGCCGAGCGCCTTGTGCAGGCCAACGTGATTCCTGAGAAGGAAGACATCTTCTACCTCACGTTCCAGGAACTCCACGACGTCGTGCGCTCGAGCCAGGTGGATCATCAGCTCATCCAGCAGCGCAAGGACGCGTTCCGGTCGTACCAGGCGCTCACACCACCGCGGGTGCTCACGTCGGATGGCGAGGCCATCGCCGGAGCGTATCGGCGCGATGACGTGCCGGCCGGTGCTCTGATCGGTCTACCGGTTTCCGCCGGGACCATCGAGGGGAGGGCCCGCGTCATCCTCGACATGGCGGAGGCCGATCTCGAGGAGGGCGACATCCTGGTCACGGTCTACACGGATCCCAGCTGGTCGCCACTGTTCGTCGGAATCACGGGCCTGGTGACGGAGGTGGGCGGCCAGATGACCCACGGCGCGGTGATCGCCCGGGAGTACGGCCTGCCGGCCGTCGTGGGCGTGGAGCGGGCCACCCGGCTGATCCGGGACGGGCAACGGATCCGCGTGCACGGAGCCGACGGATACGTCGAGATCCTGCCTTGACGTATCCGCCTTCTCCTGAACCCCGGGAATTGGGCTGTGCAAGGTCTTCTCCTGACGAGGACGCGATCAGGCGATGAGCCCGAGGAATCTGGCGATACCGCGCGCATGCCCGCGAGCGGTCCTCTGCCGGAAGTCGTCGCGCCTGAGCAGGTTCGCGTCGTGAGTGGTGTCGATGAAGAGGTTTTCGGTCAGCACGGCTGACATCACGGTCTCCCGGAGCACGTGGAAGTTCTCCTGCTTCTGACCACGGTTGGTGACCGAGCCGATCTCGCGCATGTTGCTCAAGACCGCGGCGTGGACATCGTCCTGCAGCCGCAACGTCCGGGCGCCGGCACCGGGATAGACGTAGCTCTCAAAGCCGGTGCCGCCGCCCGCGTTGATGTGGATGCTGACAAAGAGGTCGGCGCCCCACGCATTGGCGTCGTCGGTACGGAAGGTCAGACTGCGGAAAACATCCGTCGTGCGGGACATGCGCACGGCGACGTTCCAGTTGCTCAGCAAGATATCGCGCGTGCGCCTCGCCATGTCGAGGGTGATGTTCTTCTCGACCATCCCGTTGGCCGCAGCACCGCTGTCGCTGCCGCCGTGTCCGGGATCGATATAGATTCTGGGTACGGCCGCGAAGGCGGGAGTGCCGAGGAACGGTGCTGCGGCAAGGCCGACCGCGGCGCCGAGAACAGCGCGCCGACGCGCGCCAGGTGTGGTGGACATGGAGATGCCTCCATAGATTGGATCGTTGCCGGTAATCGCGTGGCGGTGAGGTGATGTACTGTCAGGACAGTACGCGGGTATCACGAATTTCAATTCATGGCTGCACATTCCGCGTACATTCCGCGGCCGGAGCGAGGGTACCGGCGTCACGCCGTGTCGTGTCATCCTGGCGGGATGCGAGTCGCCTCGATTCACACGTACCCGGTCAAGGGATGCCGCCGGATGGACCGCGACACGGCGCGGGTCGAGCCGTGGGGTCTGGACGGCGATCGGCGCTGGCTGATCGTGGACGAAAACGGGCTCGGCCTGACCCAGCGCCAGCAGCGGGAACTGGTGACGATGCGGGCGGTGTCGCGACCCGGCGGGCTGACCCTGGACGCGCCGGGGCTGGCCCCGCTCGATCTGGCCGAACCGACCGGCGGCGAAGCGATCCAGGTCCGGGTGTTCCGGGGGCGGCCGCTCTCACCGGCTCGCGCCGCCGGTCCCGAGGCGGACACTTGGATCCATCGGCTCTTGGGGCGCGATGCCCGGCTGGTCTGGCTCGGTGACCCCGGCGGCAATCTCGTTCCCTGGCCGGTTGCGGCCGGCTCCGGCCCCGAGGTGAGCTTCGCCGACGGCACTCCGCTGCTGCTGGCTAACACCGCGTCGCTGGACGAGTTCAACGACTGGCTGGTGGCGTCGGGCAGCCCCGAGGGGCCGCTGCCGATCACCCGCTTCCGCCCCAACTTGGTGGTCAGCGGTGCCGCGCCGTGGGTCGAGGGCGAGTGGGTCGGCCGGTGGATCAGGATCGGCGGGGCTGTTTTCCACGGCGCCAACGAGTGTGCCCGCTGTCTGGTCTCGACGATCGACCAGGACACCGGGCACAAGGGGCGGGAGCCGCTGCGGATGCTCGGCGCACGGCGCAACATCGGCCAGAAACTCCTCTTCGGTCTCCAGCTGACGGTGCGGGCCGAACCTGGCGGACCTTCCCGCGAAGGTCGTACGGTCAGCGTCGGTGACACCGTGGAACTGCTGGACTGACCCGGTCAAAACGTTTCGAAGAGATCTACGAAACGATTCGGGCGGGTGGGGGAGCGGTGCTGGAGCGGACGATCAGCGTGGTCGGCACCTCGATGCGGGTCTGGGCCGGTACCCGGCCTGAAATCAGCGCCAGGACGAGTTTGGCGGCGGCGGCGCCGATGGCACGAAACGGCTGGCACACCGTGGTCAAGGGAGGACCGCACCAGGTGCCCGCGTCGATGCCGTCGAAACCCACAACGCTCAGTTCCTGCGGAATGCGCAAGCCCCGCTGGCGGGCCGCCTCATAAACCCCCAACGCCTGCAAGTCGTTGCCGCACAGCACGGCCGTGGGTGGGTCGGACAGGCTCAGTAGCTCGCGGCCAAGCGCTAGCCCTGACTCGAAAGAGAAATCGCCCGTCTTGACCAGCCGCGTTTTTAGGGGTACCCCCGAAATCTCAAGAGCAGCACGGCAAGCCTCCAGACGCTCCCTGGCATACAGGGATCCGCCGGGCCCGCCGAGCACCGCGATGTGTCGATGACCCAGGTCAACCACGTGCCGGGCGGCCGCGACCGCGCCGCCCCAGTTCGCCGCGCCCACCGACGGCACCGGGTGATGTGGTTGCCCGTTCGGGTCCGCGGCGACCAGCGGAATCGCACTTGCCGCCAGCTGCGCGTGCTGCTCGGCGGTGAACAGCGAATGGACGATGATCACGCCGGTTGGCCGCCGCGCCAGCAGCCGCTCGCACCACGACCGGTCCGCCGACGGGCCGGCCGACACCTCGGTGAACCCGACCCCGAGATCGTGATCGGTGACGACCGCCTGTATGCCACGCAACATCTCGATGGCCAGGTTGCTCTCCAGGCCGTAGAAGACCACCTCGATCCCGGGCGAGGGAAGGATCGCGCCGGGACGGCGGTACCCGTGCTCACGCAGCAGTTGCTCCACCCGCCGGCGGGTATCGGCCGCCACGTCAGAACGTCCATTGAGGACTCGTGACACGGTCGGGGGCGACACGCCGGCCAGCCGAGCGATCGTGGCCACCGTCAGCTCACCACGCAAACGGCCGCGGCGTGCGGTACCGGCGCCGCGTACCGCAGCCGAGTCCCCGTCCTGCATGGCGTCCATCCCTCCCGTCCGGACTTGTGGGCCGAATCGATTCGCATCATAATACGAAACGATCCAGAGATTGGTCGCCATCGAACGTGTGGGAGCCCGCGCCGGACGGCAAAGCCAATAAACGGAGGCGAGGCAGCGCCTCCCGCCCCGACGCGCCGGATGGACGCGCGTTCCGACGAAAGTTTTGGTCTGGAACATTTCCGTGCGGTCCGCCCATCGACGGTCTGTACCCGGCGGGGCACGACCATACGAATAGGAGCGTTGAAATGGACAGGAGAAAGATCATCGGTGTTCGCGCGCTGGGGGTTGCCGTCGTTTTGACGTTGGCGGCTTCGCTGGGGGCGGCGTCGATCCACACTGCCCCCGCCCTGGCCGCGGGCCCGAATCTGTTGGCCAACCCCGACATGGAGGGTGGCACGAGCGGTTGGTCGGTCTTCGGCGCCGGCACGCTGGCATCCAACACCAGTGTGATCCACGGTGGTGCGCGTTCGCTGTTGTACACCGGCCGCACGGCGTCGTGGAACGGAGCCAGCCAGAGCGCGACCTCCATGCTGCAAAACGGGGCCAGCTTCACCACCAGCGTGTGGATGCGCACGCAAAGCGGCACCCCGACCGCCAAAGTCACCTTGCAACTGACCGCCAACGGGACCACCAGCTACCTGACCCTGGCCCAAGGCGCGGTCAACGCCTCCGGCTGGACCCAGCTGACCGGTACCGTGACCATCTCCTGGAGCGGGACGCTTTCCTCGGCACGGTTCTATGTCGAGACCACCGCCGGCACCGACGGCTACTACCTGGACGACACGTCGTTTGTGAACAACTCCACCGGCGGGCCGGGTGAGCCGTGCACCCTTCCCTCCACCTACCGTTGGACATCCACCGGCGTGCTGGCCACCCCGAAAGCGGGTTACGTCTCGCTCAAGGACTTCTCCCACGTCGTGCACAACGGCAGGCATCTGGTCTACGCCACCTCACACGACACGGGAACCACTTGGCGCTCGGCCAATTTCAACCTGTTCACCAACTGGTCTGACATGGCCGGGGCCACCCAGAACACGATGAACAACTCCACGGTTGCTCCGACGCTGTTCTTCTTCGCCCCCCGCAACCTTTGGGTACTGGCCTACCAGTGGGGGCCGAGCCCGTTCATGTACCGCACCTCGTCGGATCCCACCAACGCCAACGGATGGTCGGCGGCCAGCCCGCTGTTCTCCGGCTCCATCGCCAACTCGCCCACCGGACCCATCGACCAGACCCTCATCGGCGACGGCACCAACATGTACCTGTTCTTCGCCGGCGACAACGGGCGCATCTACCGCGCGAGCATGCCGATCGGCAACTTCCCCGGCAACTTCGGTAACTCGGCCACCATCATCATGACCGACTCGACCAACAACCTGTTCGAAGCCCCGCAGGTCTACAAGATCGCCGGCCAGAACCTGTACCTGATGATCGTCGAAGCGATCGGATCCGGCGGCAGATACTTCCGCTCCTTCACCTCCACCAGCCTCGGCGGATCGTGGACACCCCAGGCCACCACCGAGAGCAACCCGTTTGCCGGCCGGGCAAACAGCGGCGCCACCTGGACCAACGACATCAGCCACGGCGACCTGATCCGCAGCAACCCCGACCAGACCATGACCGTCGACCCCTGCAACCTGCAACTGCTCTACCAAGGACGCAGCCCCAGCTCCGGCGGCGACTACGGCCTCCTGCCCTACCGGCCGGGCCTGCTGACGCTACAGCGCTAGACGATACGAGAATCTTGCTTGACGGGGCCGGGTCTGCACGGCCTCGTCAAGCTCGGCCCAGATGTCGCCTACCCACCGTCCTGGCCGACGCCGGTGACCGTGAACGACCCGTTCATCATCGTCGGGTGCGGGTCGCACAGGTACGTGACGGGGCCGTGCTTGAGCAGGATCTTCACCGTCGTGTCGCCGACGAACGGCACGGATGTGACCACCTTGTCGAGCCCGTCGGGGCCGACGATGTGGAAGTTGTGCCGGTTACTCAGGTCGTGCACCGTGAGCCAATAGATGCCCGGCCTGATCGACTCCACGGGCTGGCCGTCTTCGGTCAGGCTGATCGTGAACCCCGGCCCGACGGTGCCTTCGAGCTGCCGGCCCGTCGACCCGGGCCCGTTGGCAGGTGGCGCGATGACCGCGGCGACGACGAGCGCTGACAATGCGAGGAGCATACGAGGCATCTCGATCGCTCCTCCTTCCCGGCCATTCCTATATCGACACTCGTGACTCTGCTTGACCGCCGGTCGGCTGTCAACCCGGCCGGCGGTCTCGGGCTCTGACCGCCGGCCGGGTTCTGCGCCATTTACTAGCGGGCCGTGCAACCGGCCACGGTAATGCCGCCATTGGGGTCGCCACTTGCCACGTAGCCGAAGGTGGTGCTGGCCGAGGCGGCGAGGTTGCCATTGTGGCCGGCGTTGGTGACGGTGTTTCCCGTCCGCACTCCGTTCCACAGGTTGACGATGCTGCGCCCGCTGGCGATGGTCAGCGTGACCGTCCATCCCGCGATCGCTGAAGTGCCGGTGTTGGTCACCGTCACCTCGGCCTGCCATCCGCCCTGCCACGAGCCGGTGGTGCGGGAAGTGGCCGTGCAGCCGCCGCTAGGTCCGCCGCCACCGGGCTGGGTGGTGCCGCTGACCGCGGCTGAAGCGCCGGAAAGGTTCTGGGCCGCGTCACGGGCGCGCACGGTGTAGCTGTACGTGGTTGCCGCGGTCAGCCCGGTGTCGGTGAAGGTCGTGCCCGTCGGGGTACCCACGACCGTACCGTTGCGGTAGACGTTGTAGCCGGAGACACTGACGTTGTCGGTGGAAGCGTTCCACGCCAAGGAAACCGAGTTGGCCGTGGTACCGGTGACCCGCACGTTGCCCGGTGTGCTGGGCGGGGTGAGGTCTTCGCCCGGCCCGGCGTAACGCTCGCCGAGGCTGATGCCGGTGGTGCTGTCGGCGCCGCCGAGGCGCACCTGGTGGTCGAGGCCGACGAACTTGTTGTTGAACTGCCACAGCGCGGGCTTGAGCAGGTTGTACTTGGTCTCGTCCCAAGTGCGCCAGTCGTCGAGGAGCAGGCCTCCCGTGTCCCCGGAGTTCGGGTTCAGTACCCAGAAAGTCTGGTGTAGACGGTGTTCCACGATGAGGTCGCGAAGCGCGGTCATCCACCTGTCCTGCCGCTCGTCTTGCCCGAGCCGGCCACCCCATTCCCCGATGAGCAGCGGGGCGGTGTTGTTCTCGTGCAGGTACAGCCAGTTGGGCCGCCACACATCGGTGGTCAGCGTGGCTTTGTCGAAGGGCTTCTGGAACCACGGCTGGTTGAAGACCAGCGGTCCGTAGTCGTGCGGGGAGTAGACAAGCTGATCCTGGTTGGCACCAAGGTTGATCGGGAAGTCGCGCGCCCCGCGCAGGTTTCCGCCCCACCAGTTGTAGTAGTAGTTCGGTGTCTGGTCGGGATTGGTGTTGGGGGAGCTCCAGTTGCGCCCCTCGCGCGGATAGACCTCGATGCCCTCGCAGAGGATGAGCACGTTGGGGTTGATCGCGAGGATGCGCCGGCCCGCCGTCTCGCAGGCGTTCTTGAAGTTGTCCTGATCGGTGGTGTTGTCCCACTTGGCCCGCGGCGGCTGGTTGGGCGTGCCGTGCGGCTCGTTCTTGATGTCCATCGCCAGGATCGTGTCGTTGTCGCGGTAGCGGGTGGTCACCCACTCCCATCCCACGTAGAACTGCTCGACGGTGATGCCGGTGTTCCACCACACGGGGTGGATGTGGCCCGAGTTGTCGGCCAGAGCGCTGTGCACGTCGAGCATGACCTTCAGGCCGAATTGCTCGCAAAGCCGCAGCCAGAAGTCGAAGATCTGCAGGCTGTTCATGCCCGACAGTTCCGGGTTGGCGAAGGTGTTGACGTTGGGCACGGTCGCCTGGCCGGCCCGCCACTCCAGCAGCAGCTGGGTGGAGATGGGCACGCGCACCAGGTTGATGCCGCGGTCGGCCATGGCCTTGGTCAGCTGGGTGATGTTGGCCGACCAGAGGCCGTGGAAGACGCGTTCGGAAGCGTTGTAGCCGAACCAGTTGGTGCCGGTGAGCCAAACTTGGTTGCCGGCTTCGTCAACGATCCGGTTGCCGGCGGTGTGCAGCCAGTCCTTTGCGGGAACCGCTTGCACGCCGGGCGCCGCTTCGAGTTTGCTGGCGGGCGCGGAGAGGGCCACACCGCCCGCCGCGGTCATGACCGCTGCTGCGGCGGTCAGGGTCACCAGCCACCGCCAGCGGCGGCGGCGGGTTTTCGTCTGTGCCATATGGAGCAACCTTCCGGGAGCGGTTTTCACATGGGCGCGGGGCGACCGCGCCCGCGCCATGGAAGCCTTCCCTGGCCGGGCGCCGCGGGAGCGCTCCCATGGACCGGAGCCTATTTCCTGGGTTGGCCTGGCCGCAACATGTCAACCACGTATCGAGCCCTCGTGTTCAGGTGAGTGCGTCCTGGACCTGAGCGACGCGGTTGGTGAGTCGCAGCGCCCATTGGAGTTCGGTGCGATGGCGGCGAGGTGGCGCCGGGCTGCGTCTTGGTCGTCGAGCAGGGCCACCCAGACCGAATTGGACCATAGTGGCTGCCGCGCCTCGGCAGGAGTCGGCTGCCAGGCACGGATGCGGCGGGTTCCAACGCCGACGGCCTCCACGAGGTCATCAGCGGCAACGTAGTTGGCGAAGCGCGCTGACGTCGCGGCCGGATCGGATGGGAGCTCCCGCACAAGCGCGTGGATGCGGCCCAGCACCGCCAGCCCCGTGCGTACCCGGGTCAGCGTATTCATCGTGGCCGGCGCGGCGACATACGGTTCGACCTCCACGGCCCGGCCCTCGAAGATCTCCCAGCCGCGGCCGCCGGCCGCCTGGATGGGCTCAACGCTGGGCACGCCGTGGCCGGCGAGATGATGACGGACCGCCTGGATGGCGGCCACCCGTTGGCCGGTCACAAACGGCCGGTACACCCGGGCCACCCGCAACGACAGGCCGTCGGTGACCAGCAGGTTCAGATTGCTCGAACCGCCGAGGTCCGGCGCCGGTCCGGCGGGCCACACGCCCAGTTCGCTCGCAAGAACTCTTTGAGATCGGCTGAGACCACGGCCTTGGTACCCCGCCGGCCCCCTGCCGCGTCGTCCACGCCCGAATCCTAATTGGGCACTGTCCCACCCGTGTCTGCTCCGTACCCCCGGGATGCGATGCTTGACCGGAAAGGAGGCACGACGGGGGCCATGATCATTCTGATTCACAGCTCGAAGACCATGCGGGCACCGGCATCGGGCACCATACCGGCAAGCGCACCCGCGCTGCTCGACAAGGCGTCGGAGCTGATCGAACGCCTGAGGAAGCTGACGCCGGCCCAGCTCGCCACGGTTATGAAGATCTCCCCGGACCTGGCGTCGAAGACCAAGGCGCAGTACGAAGCCTGGACCCCGGAACCCGTCGGGCCTGCCGCCGAGATGTTCGTCGGCGACATCTACAGCGGACTCCAGATCGACTCGTTCACCGCCGCCGATCGGCGATACGCCAACGCGCACATCCGGATACTGTCCGGCCTTTACGGGATCCTGCGCCCGTTCGACGGCATCGACCTCTACCGGTTGGAGATGGGTTACCACTTCCCCGGCCTGAATCTGTACCAGTTCTGGGGCAGCGGCATCGCCGGGCAACTGCCGTCCTCCGGCCGGATCGTCAACCTCGCCGCGGCCGAGTACAGCAAGACGGTGACCAAGTACGTCGACTCCGACCGCGTCGTCACACCGAAGTTCCTCACCCTCGATCCCGCGTCCGGGCAGCCGAAGTTCGTCGTGGTACACGCGAAAATCGCTCGTGGCTGCTTCGCGCGCTGGTTGGTGAAGCACCGTGCGTCGGACCTGACCGCCTTCGACGACATCGGTTACGCGTACGACAAGGGGTCGAGCTCCGATCGTGAACCGGTGTTCGTCTGTGAAGAGTTCGGCGGCAAGGGCCTGTCGGTCCGGCTCACCTAGGGCCACCGGGCGTCAGGCTGACTGTCAGCGACAGTATGGACAGACGTCAAACCTTCTTCCATCGATGTTGTGTGGTGAGGCTGGAGTGCGACACTCCCACCCGTCGAGGAGGAACCGACATGGAAGTCAAACGTCTTGCTGTGATGGCGTTCGCTATCGCGGTCTCGATCGGGACAGCCGGTGCATCACCTGTGGTGGGTGCTCCGCCGCCCGGGCACGGCCCTCGCCCGGCGGAGTTGACACCGTCGGCCGTGGAGCAGGTCGCCCCGTGGACCGGCACCGCCGCCGAAGGCGAGCGGTCCGGCATCGAGCAGACGGACAAAGCCGACGAGAGGTCTGAGGCTTACCAGCGGGAGAAGGCGGCCGCGGTACAGAGTGCGGCACCGGCCGGGGCGGAGAAGGCGGCACCCGGCGCAACGCTGGGCGCACCGCCGCAGATCGCCGCGGCGGTCCCGGTCGCGTTCACCGTGTTCGACCAGCCCGCCTCCGGCGGTCTCACGCCACCGGACACGATTGTGGGCAAGGGGCCGGGCCGGGTGCTTTCCGCGGTGAACAGTGCGATCCGGCTGACCACCGACACCGGGGCCAACCTGCACTTCACGACACTGAACACGTTCTTCGGTGCCACCGCCAACGGCGATGTGGTGGATCCGAAGGTGTACTACGACACGCTCGGACCCAACGACCGGTTCTACGTGACCGGGATGCAGCGCGCGGGACGCGATGACGCCGACCCGGCCAACGACGTGTCCCGGATCTGGGTCGCCGTCTCACGCACTCCGACACCGTCGAGCCTGTTTGCCGACCAGTGGTGCCGGTACAACCTGGAGGGGCGGCGCAACGTCGGTGGCGCGGATGCGAGCTGGGCCGACCGCCCGGAGATCGGCGCGGGCATGGACACCTTCTCCTTCGCGGCCGATCAGTTCCGGTTCACCGACCGTTCCTACACCTTCAACGTGATCCGGGTCGCCAACAAGACCACGCTGGCCAACAACCAGTTCTCCTGCCCGAACCTGTCCAGCTTCTCGTTCCAGCCGGCGGCCGCGGCCGGTGACACCACCCGCATTCACATCGGGCCGGCCCAGCACTACACCGCCCCGACGTCGTTCGTGGGGACCCAGAACCCGGCGTACTTCCTGAGCCACAACAGCGGAACGGGTACGGCGTATCAGGTTTATCGGGTACGCAACATGGCCAGCGGCGCACCGACCCTGGCCACGCTGACGGTGACCGGGGCGAGCTACGGCACCCCACCGGATTCGCCACAACCGGGCAGCGCCGTGGTCATCGACACCGGCAATGGCCGTTACGATCAGGTCGCCGCGATCGGCAACACCGTCACCGGGATCTTCACGACGGTTTGCAACTTCACCACCGGTACCCCCAATGAATCCTGCACCCGAACACCGCGGTTCCTGGTGGGCCAAGGCGCCGGGGGCGCCTTGACGGCGACCTTGCAGGAGAACACCTTCGCCGGGTACAACGACGGCATCTTCGCCCATCACGCCAGCATCGCCATCAACGCCAACCTGCAGGTCGGGTCGACGTGGCAGTTCAGCGGGTCCGGGTTCTTCCTCGGCGCCGAGGCGCGGATCAAAGACACCGGCGGTTCGTGGAGCGGGGTGTCCACCTATGCGGGCGGATCCTGCGCCCTGCCGGAGTCCGCGGCCGGATCGGGCTCGTCGCGCAGCGGCGACTACGCCGGTGCGCACACCGACCCGGTCGGCATGCTCAGCATGTGGCAAGCCGGCGAGCAAGCGGTCACGATCGGCGGCACCTGCCAATGGCGAGTTCGCGTCGCCAGGCTCGACCCCTAATAACACCAACACTTTTCTGGTACGAGCCGAGCCCGCCCACAAAGGCGGGCTCGGCGGCCGGGGTCAGGAGCCGTCGCGGAGTTCGGCCAGGCGGTGCGAGGCGAACCGGATGTCGTTGAAGGTCACGGTGCAGCCGTCGCCGGTCGGCGACTGGGCCTCGAAACCGATCCGGTGGTCGCTCAGCCCGTCGCCCAGGGTGAACACCCGGATCAGCTGCCATGTCGTGCCGTCGGTCGAGGCGTGGTACGCGTACACCTTGTCGATGCGGGAGACCCGCAGCCAAACGGACCGGTCGGGGACGGTGAAAGCGTTGGCGTCGTCGGACACGCCGCGGGTGACGACGGAGACCACCATCGGCTCCGCGGCCGGAGAGAACTCGAAGCAGAACTTGCTCCAGTTCTGCTCGTCGATCCACAGCATCAGCACCCCGGCGTCGTACTGGGATCGGAAACCGACCGTGATCCGGGCGCTGAACTGGAAGTCACCGGCAGGCGGCAGGCCGAGCAGGGTCGCCGCGTTGTTCAGGGTCTCGGCGTCGGCGGAATCCGTGCCGCCCGGATTCAGGTAGAAGTCGGTGTGGGCTGGGGCTGTGGCGACCACGCCTCCGCCCTGGTCGTACCGCCAGACATCGACGTGCGATGCGCTGAGCGGAAACGGCAACTCTGGAAGTTCAAACTTGTCGGCCATCAGGCCCAGTCCTTTCGGGGTTGTCCAGCACC
>DASUXL010000282.1:0-23948 GCA_036377915.1 Candidatus Limnocylindrales bacterium | reverse complement strand
TCGTCAAACGCGCCATCTCCAAATACCAAGCCCGCGGTCCCAACCCCAACCGCACCAGCTACAAGGCCACCATCGGCATCGACATCCTGGCCCCGCCCAGTCCTTGACAGCGCCAGCGAAGTCTTAACTACACGGCCTTGGCGCTAGCCCCGGACCTCGCGCAGGGCCTGGGCCACCGCCGCCGGGATATCGGTGATCGGGTAGATGCTCTGGCGCACCACGCGATCAGCGCCGATCACCAGGATTGCCCGCTTGAGCCGAAGCTGCTGCGCGGCGCGGAAGGTGGGCAGCCGCAACGCCGCCGCCAGTTCGAGGTCCACATCGGACAGCAGCGGGAATGGGATACCCTCGGCGGCGGCGAACGCGGCCTGCTCGGCCGGGTGCTGGGTGCTGACCCCGTGCACGCTGGCGCCGGCCGAGGTGAACTCCGGCCAGGCGTCGCGGAAAAGCCTGTTCTCCAGCGTGCAGCCGGCCACGCCGGGGATCTCCGGGTCGGCGGGCACGCCGCCGGTGGCCGGGTAGGTGAACAGCACCGTGACAGGCGTATCCGCAACGACGTCAAGGGTTTTGCCGCCCACAGCCGGCAATCGGAGCCCGGCGGGGACGCGGTCCCCCTCCATCGCCCGCGCCTTGGGTGTAGTGGCAGTCAGGGTGCCGTCGCCGAGGATCCACCGGTCGGCCCAGTCCTGCATGCTCACCAGCACGGGCAGCAGGCCGGTGCCTGCCGGGGTGAGCATGTAGTCGTAGCGGGCGGGCCGCTCCTGGTACCGCCGGCGTTCCACGACGCCGTGCTCGGCGAGGTGGCCGAGCCGTTCGGTGAGCACCTTGCGGGAGATGTCGAGCTCGCCGGCGAGTTCGTCGAAGCGCCGGTGCCCGCGAGCGATCTCGCGCAGGACGAGCAGGCTCCACCAGTCGCCGAGGATCGCTGCGGCCTGCGCGACACCGCAGCCCTCGTCCTGCTGCCGGGCCTTAATCACAGGGTTCCCCTTTCCGAGGGTTCCATGGTACGTTCCCGAACGGAACTCAGTAAGTTCCGATTTGAAACTTACTATTCGGGGGTACCGGGTGGGAACCGCCACAGCGACGCTGAAGCGCAACTGGCTCGTCATGTGGCGGGCCTACCCGTGGTCGTACTTCATCGGCACGCTGGCCCCGGGCGTGTTCACGGTGGTGCTCGCACTGCTCGCCTTCCGGGCGATCGGGGGCGGGCGGGTATCGGCATGGTTCGGGGCGTCGTCCGGCACCGCCGACTACCTCGGGTACGTGACGGTCGGCGCGGCCGCGCTCATGTTCACCGTCCGCATGATCCTGTGGGTGGCCAAGGCACAGATCACCGAGCAGCGCGAGGGCACGCTTGAAAGCCAGCTGCTCACCCCGGCCAGGCGCCTGCCCTACCTGCTGGGCGTGGCGCTGCAAGCCTTCATCACCTGCCTGGCTGAGCTCTGTTGCTTGCTGGGTACCGCGTGGCTGCTCGGAATCACCTTGCCCGTACCGGATTTCCTGTCCCTGGCCGCCGCCGTCCTAGCGGCCTTCGTCGCCGTCTTCGGCCTTTCCATCCCCTTGAGCGCCATCATGATCAGCGCCGGCGAGGCGCACATCACCCAGAACACCGTCTTCAGCGTCGTCGGTCTGGTGTGCGGCTTCACCTTCCCGCCGTCCGTGCTGCCGCTTCCCTTGCAGTGGCTGGGCGAGCTGATCCCGGCAACGTCGGCGCTGCGGGCGCTGCGCGCGGCCACCCTGCACGCCGAACCCCTCGGGCAGGTCACCGGCGATCTGCTGCTGTGCCTGGCGCTTGGCGCCGTCTACACCGCCGCCGGCCTGCTGATCCTCCCCCACGCCGAGCGGCGTGCCATCACGAGAGGCGCGAGCGCATGATGACCCAAGCGATCGTCACCCACGAGCTGCGGAAGTCGTACCCCCGGAAAGGTTTTGGAAAGCGCCGGGAATATGTGGCGCCTGCCGTCGACGGGCTGAGCCTGACCATCCCGGCCGGGCAGGTCACCGGCCTGCTCGGGCTCAACGGCGCGGGCAAGACGACAACGATCAGGATGCTGGCGACACTGCTTCGCCCCGACTCGGGGCACGCCACCGTCGACGGGCTGGACCTGGTGCGCGACGCGCGCCGGATCCGCCGTCGGATCAACATGATCGCGGGCGGGGAGCGGATGGTGTACACCCGGCTGACCGGACGGGAAAATCTGTGGTACTTCGGGCAACTCTATGACGTACCGAAGGCGCACCTGCGCACGCGCATCGCCGAGCTGCTTTCCGTTGTGGGGCTTGAACATGCGGCCGACCAGCGGGTGGAGCGCTACTCCAAGGGCATGCGGCAGCGCCTTTCGATCGCGCGCGGGCTGATCAACGAGCCGGCGTACCTATTGCTGGACGAGCCGACCCTCGGCCTTGACGCGCCGATCGCGCGGGACCTCAGGGCGGTCGTCGCCGACCTCGCCCGCAACGGTGTCGGGGTGCTGCTCACCTCGCACTACCTGGCCGAGGTCGAGCAGCTCTGCGCCGACGTCCACGTCCTTGCCGCCGGAAAGCTTGTGGCGCAAGGGAGTCCGGCGCAGCTGACCGCGCTGACCCGGCGGCATCACACGGTCGAGGTCACGCTCGCCACCGAAACCCCCGCGGTTGCCGAAGCCGTTGCGGCGCTGGCGGTCCGCACCGGTGCCGAGGTCGACGAGGGTCGCGACGACGAGCTGCGGCCGCGTTTCACGGTGCGGCATGTGGAGGATCTGACCGGAGAGCTGGCCGCGCTGGTCATCGCGCACGGCGGGGCGATCGCCCGGCTCGAGGTCAGCCCGCCCACGCTCGAAGACGCCATCATCGCCCTCGCCGAAAGTCCCTTGGTGGCCCTGAGATGAGTCACTGGTTGCGGATATTCGCCGCCGAGTATTTGAAGCAGCACCGGCGGATCTTCGGCGGCCCGCTCGTCGTGTTCTCCATGCTGATCTGGCCGGTGCTGCAGCTGGCCACGACGTACTACACGATGCTGCCCGTGCTTGACACGCCCGGCATCGCCGAGCGCTGGCCGGTCGCCGCCGAACCCCAACGGCTGCTTGCCTTCCTGGCCGCGGGCGCGTTCGCCTTCATGTTCTACTTCTCGCTCGTACAGTCCGCGTGGCACCTCTCGTTCGAGCGCATCAGCGGCACACTCGAGCTCATCTTCCTGTCACCGGCCAGCCGGGTCGCGCTCATGCTCGGCAACGGAAGCGGTGCCCTGGTCCAGAACACCTGGCTCGCCGGGTGTTTCGCGGTCGCCGCGGCGATCGCCGGTGGCGCCCTGCACGTAGCGCACCCTGGGATGTACCTTGTCGCGGCGGTCGCGCTGCTGGTGCCGGCGATCGTGTGGGGCGCGTTCCTCAACAGCCTGCTGATCTTTTCGCGGGACTCGGCGTTCCTCTACACGCTGCTCGACGACCCGCTCTGGTTCGTCACCGGGGTGCGGCTGCCCCTGTTCGCGATGCCCGTGGCGATCCAGGCGATCGGCGTCGCCGTCCCGCTCACCAGCAGCCTTGCCGTGCTGCGCGGGGCGCTGCTGGACGCGCAGCCGCTCAGCACGCTTGCCGCTCCGCTGGCCGTGCTCGCCGCGCTCTGCGCCCTGCTCGCCGCGGCGACCGTGGCGCTGCTGCGCTGGGGCGAGGCACGGGCCCAGCGGACCGGTTCCATGCAGCTTTACTGAGAGGGCGTTTGCGCGTTGCATTCAATGAGGACTGGCGCCATGAACGGATCACGGGCGAGTGTGCAGTAGTTGATCTACTGCGAGGTGAGGCCGTGCCGGGACCGCGAAACGCGAACAACCCGCGTGCCTTGGACTCGCCCGCGCTCGTCGGCCGGGGCGCGGAACTCTCGATGCTCGCACTGGCGCTGGCCGAACCATCGGGCGTCGTGGCCGTGGAGGGCGAGGCCGGGATCGGCAAGTCCCGCACGGTGCGGGAGTCTCTGGCCACACAGGCTGCGGTGGCGTTGGAGGCGGTATGCCCGCCGTTCCGCGAACCACACACCTTGGGCCCGATCGTCGACGCGGTGCGGGCCGCCATCGTCCGACCGACCGATCCGCCCGACCGACCCGACCGCCGGCTGAGCCTTCTCAGCCGGCAGCCGGCGGTCGGGCTACGCGCGCTTCGTCGCCGTCACGCCGGGTCAGGCCAGTCGTGGCAGCACCTTGTCGGCGACCTCGGTGACGAACTCGACCGGGTGCCGGTCGGGCATCAGCTCGACCTCGGTGACACCAAGCGCCGCAAGGGCTTCCACGTCGGCCAGCATAGTGTCCACATCGGAGAGCACAGGCTTGACGTAGAGCACCGTCTTGGCGATCGCGTCATAGTCGCGGCCCTCGGCGGCACAGTGGTCGCGAAGCACGGCGAGCTTGTGCGCCACCGCATCCACCGAGCTGCCGAACAGGTTGCACGCGTCGCCGTAGCGCGCCACCATCAGCAGTGTCTTCTTCTCACCACCGCCGCCGATCATGATCTGCGGGCGGGGACGGCTCAGCGGCGCCGGCCGGCAGATCGTCTCGGCGAGCCGGTAGTGGCGGCCGTCGTAGGCGCCGTCGTTGTCGTTCCACATCTGCATGCAGATCTGCAGCGTCTCCTCCAGCCGCTCGAACCTTTCGGCGACCGGCACCACCGGCACACCCAGGCCGACCATCTCGCGCTCGTACCAGGAGGCGCCGATGCCCAGCCGGGCCCGGCCACCCGAGAGGACGTCGAGGGTGGTGACTATCTTGGCCAGCAGGCCAGGGTGGCGGTACATCACGCCGGTGACGAGCACGCCAAGGATCATCTGCTCGGTCTTGGCCGCGACGAAGCCGAGCGTCGTGTAGGCCTCCAGCATGGGATCCTCGGCGGGCGCCGCGTAATCCATCTGGAAGTAGTGGTCCATCACGGTAAAGGCGGAGAAGCCGGCCCGCTCGGCGAGCTGCGCGGTCTGCGCCAGGGTCGGGGCGATCAGTTCGGAGTCGGTCGGCGTCGAGAAGTTCCAGTAGTGCAACCCAAGCCTCATGCCCCTGATTCTTGCCTGTGGAGCGCGACGGCGACAAACGCGGCACCTACAACGTAGGGCGTACCGTGGGACGAGCCGTCTACGTGGAACTGAGTAGACCACTGCCATCCGCAGTGGGATGACGCGGCTGCATCCACGCGCAACGATCGATTCCGTGAAAACCAAATCCAGTATGGCGATTTTGGCGTTGGGCGCCGTGATGGCGGGCGCGGCACTGTCGGCGATCCCGGCCTCGGCTCAGGTCGGCTCGGGCACCGCAGCACCACCACCACCGGCCTTCCCCACCTTTGTGCACCTGCCGGCCGATCAGGCGGCGCATCCGGATGTGACGTGGGAGTGGTGGTACGTGGTCGGTCACGTCAACGCCCACGGTCACCGCTTCGGTTACGAGGTCCAGATCGTCAAGGGCGCGGCGCCGCAAACCTTCATCGCTATCACCGACAAGACCACCGGCGAGTACTTCACGCAGAGCCACGCCTACTCGCCCGACCAGACCAGCTTCTCCACCACCGCGCTTGACGTGCGCGTGCCGTCGGCTTCGCTGTCCGGGCCGATGGACGCCATGCGCCTGCACGCGACGCTGCCCGCGGGCGAGATCGACCTGACCCTCAGCGCGCGGGGACCGGCCATGTACCACAACGGGACCGGGCTGATCCCGTTCCTTGACGGTACGAGCTACTACTATTCGTTGCCCAGCTTGAAGTCACAGGGAACGCTTACGGTCAACGGCCGTGCGTACCCGGTGACCGGTGAGTCGTGGCTGGACCGCCAGTGGGGCGACTGGAACTGGAACACCCAGGTAAAATGGACCTGGATGGCGCTGCAACTGTCCAATGGCGACAGAGTCAACCTCTGGGACATGCTCAACGAAGGCAGCGAGTTCCCGTACGCCACGGTGCTGCGGCCCGATGGTACCCATCAGATAGTCGCGGTGAACCCGCTCGCCGGCACCACCTACGACTTCTGGACCAGCCCGACCACCGGGAAAAGGTACGGCACCCGCTGGACAGTGAACATCCCCGCGCTGGACGCCAGCCTCAACGTCGTCGTCCATCCGCAGGGCCAGGAGGTTCAGGCGTTCTGGGGCATCTACGAGGGCGCGGGCAGTGTCACCGGACGCTACCGCGGCAAGCCGGTGTCCGGGCAGGTGTACGTCGAACAGTTCGGCAACTGGCGATAGCCACTTCAGCCGGATCTGTTGGACGCCTCGGCGAACCAGTCACGCAGGTGGCGTTCGCCGAGGCGCGGATTGTCGGTGGGGACAAGGCTGTCCTCGCTGAGTTCGGCTCCGAAATAGTGCGCGTGCGGATCCGTGACAACCTCGCGCGGGTCGTTCGCGGAGCGCAGGGTGTCGCGGATCAGTTCGTCGAAAAGGTACCGTTCCGGTCCGGCGATCTCGAGGCGATCGTTCAGGGGCGCACCGGCCGCCACCTCGGCCACCACGTCGGCGACGTCGTCGGCCGCGATCGGCTGGAACAGCACGGGCGCGACGCGGACCGTGTCGCCGTCAGTCGACGACTGGGCGATGGCGTTGAGGAACTCGTAGAACTGCGTCGCGTGCACGAGCGAGTAGGCAATCCCCGAGCTGGCGATCAACTGCTCCTGTATGGCCTTCGCCCGGAAGTAGCCGCTTGAATCCAGCCGCTCGGCGCCGACAACCGACAGCGCCACATAATGCCCCACGCCCGCCTTCAGCGCCCCCGCCAGAACATTGCGCGTCGATGTCTGGAAGAACTCCATCGCCGTCGCTTCGTCAAAAGTCGGCGAGTTGGCCACGTCGACAACGACCGAGGCGCCCGCCAGCGCCGCGTCCAGCCCTTCGCCGGTGAGGGTGTTCACGCCCGTGTTGGGCGCGGCGGCCACCGCCTCGTGGCCCGACCCCCGCAGCCGCGTCACGACCTTCGACCCGATCAGCCCGGTGCCGCCAACGACCACAACCTTCATGGCGATGCCCCCCGACTCGACCCCCATGAAACCAAACTCACCAAGCAGCCTCTCATGTCGGCCGCCGCCCGGTGCCCGAATTCACCAGCATCACCGCAAAAGCCGGCGCCTCAGCGAGCACGCCGGCCTCGTAGATCTCGTCCACGCTCATGCGCTCCGCGACCCCGTGCGCCGGGTGCAAGCCGTTGTGGTCGCCTTCCCGCATCATCGCCAGGAACCAGCGCCCAAGCAATAGGCGGCCTTGGCGTCACCGAGTTCCGCGGCGCGCAGGTAGTGCCGCGCGGCAAGCGAAGGGTCCTGCGGCTGGCCGCTGCCCTCGCTGGCCAGCCGGCCCAGCAGCATCCATGCGCGGCCGTCGCCCCGGCAGCTGTTCATGCGACTCGCGGCAGGCGGCGAAGTCCTTGCGCGCGTGTGCCGCCCGCGGGCTTGCGCCGAACCTCGTACCCGCAAGCCCCGGGGGTCCTACCCTGAACAGGGGGAACTCGCACTTTAAAGTCACGGGGGTCAGTCATCATGGTTAGAGGTACGGGGTCCACGAACGCCCGCACGGACGCTGCCGCGTTCGACGAGATTGTGCGCCATGCGCGTGGCACGGGCACGGCTAAAAGCGTCGGTTGCTATGTCAGGTCGGTCCCGCCGAGGCTCAGCGGGGAGGCGGCCAGTTTTGCCGCGCGAATGAACCCGGCCAACAGGACACCACTTGAGGCGCTCAACCTGCCTCCGGGTGTGCTCGCGCCGGCCGCGCTGACCGTCCTGGTGTCGAAGTACTGGGGGCCTCAGCAGGAGGAGTACACGGTCAGCTTCATGGAGCGGACCCCGGCGAACCTGCGGGCACGCATCGTCGAGCACATGAACGCCTGGTCCACGCGGATCGGCAAGAGCTTCGTGGAGACCGCCTCCGGTCCCGGGCTGATACGCATCTCGCTGGATCAGGACGGGTACTGGTCCTACCTTGGCACCGATGTGGCGCTCATCCCTGAGGATCAGCCGACGATGAGCTTGCAGGACTTCAGTATGAGCACACCCGAGTCGGAGTATCGGCGCGTGGTCCGGCACGAGACCGGCCACACCCTCGGTTTCCCGCACGAGCATATGCGCGCGGAGGTGGTCGCCCGCATCGACCCGAAGAAGGCGTACAAGTACTTCCTCGAAAATCAGGGATGGGACCAGGCGACCGTCGACGACCAGGTGCTCACGCCGCTCGACGCGGCGGACATCCTCGGCACGCCGCCCGATGAGGATTCGATTATGTGTTACCAGCTTCCCGGTGAGATCACGTACGACGGCAAAGACATCGACGGCGGCGAGGATATCAACGCGACCGACTTCCATTTCGCCGAGAAGCTGTACCCGCAAGCCGATGGCACCGGCTCGGGGCGCCGCAAGGGTTCGCGCAAGGCCGGCGCGACCAAGTCCGCCACCCCGTGGATGGCCGAGGACTGGGGGCCGGGCAACGACGTGGACCTGAGCAAGTTCGGCCAGTAGTAGTGAGGCTGTTCGAATTCAAGGCCGACACTCAAGCTCTACCGGCGAACCTGGCCATCGCGGTCGGCGATGTGCTCAGGTTCGCCGCGTCGGGCGGCCGGGTTGTCGCCGGTACCGCGGTGGAGTCGCTTGGCGCCTTCGTCCGCGGGACCGTGGCGACCGACGGCAGCACCCTGAGCCCGCAAGGCCCGCCGGGCACGATGCTTTTCCGCGCCGTGGCACCGGGCGCCGCCGCCATCGAGTTGGCGCTGGGCAGCCCGTTCGGGCAGGGCGGCGGCACGGCGCGGCGCACCGCCCGGATCGAAGTCACCGTCGAAGGCTAAGTGTGAGCACCGAGTTTGACCGGCACGAGCGGCTGCGGTGGTCGGGGCGCGCCCGGGCCTACGAGCGCAGCTTTGCCAAGCTGTGCGCGCATCCGGCCGGGGATCTGCTCGACGCGGCGAGGGTGGGTGCGGGGACGCGGATCCTCGACGCCGGCACCGGCTCGGGCACGGTCGCGAGGCTCGCCGCCGACCGCACCGCGTCGGTCACCGCCGTCGACGCCGAGCCTGACATGGTGGCGCTGGCCCGGCGGAACGTGCCCGAAGCCGAGGTGCGCCAGGGTGTCCTGCCCGACCTGCCCTTCCCGGACGGGGAATTCGACGCCGCCGTGGCCAACTTCGTGCTGAACCATACTGGAGATCCCGTTGCGGCGCTTGCGGAACTGCGACGCGTGACGCGATCCGGCGGCCGGATCGCGGTGACGATCTGGCCGTACCCCCAGATGGTAGTTCAAACCCTGTGGGCGCAAGCGATCCGGGAGTCCGGAGTGGTGCCGCCGGCCGACCTGCCGCGCCTGGCGCCGGAGCACGAATTCGAGCGCTCCGAGGCCGGCCTGACCAGTCTGCTGCGACGGGCCGGGCTCACCGATGTGACCTGCCGCCGGCTGGAATGGCTTCACCGCACCGATTTTGACGACTGGTGGAGCGGCCCGGCCGCCGGGCTCGGCACGCCGGGCCTCATCATCGCCGCCCAGGCGCCGCAAGTGGTGGCGCGGATCCGGCTGAATTACGAGCGGCTCTGCGAGCCGTACCGCGAGCCGGGCAACATGCTTGCCCTGCCGGCGGCGGCGCTGCTGGCGGCGGGTGAGGCGTGAGCCTTGGCGGTTTGCCATCCGGATGATCGTGCGGAAACATGGCGATCATGAGTCTTGATCTGAGCGGGATGCGCGTGCTGATCAGCGGCGGGTCGGGCGCGATCGGTCAGGTGGTGGTGCGCTCAATAGCCGAGCACGGCGCGACCGTTGTGGTCAACGATGTCGTCCCACCGCCAGGCGACACCCCTTATGTGGAGGGCGACTGCGGCGACGACGCCGGCGCGGAGTCGGTCGTGGTGCGTGCGGAGGAGCTGGCCGGCGGCGGGCTCGACGCGGTGTGCTGCCACGCCGGGCTGTCCGCGGCCCACCCGATCGAGTCCTTCCCGACCGAGGTGTTCGACCGGGTGGTGAGCACCAACCTGCGGGCGGCCTTCCTGCTGGCGCGCGCCGCGTCGGCAAGATGGCGCTCGCTGAGCCGTCCGGGGCACCTGGTTTTTACCACCTCGTGGGTACAGGACGTGCCGTGGCCGGAGATCACACCGTACAGCGCGAGCAAGGCGGCCCTCCGCTCACTGATGCGCGGCTTCGCGCGGGAGCTTGCCCCGCATGGCATCCGGGCAAATGCCATCGCACCCGGTATTGTCGGTGTCGGCATGGCCAAGAAGCAGTGGGACAACGAACCGCAGTACAGGGCGAGGGCGCAGAAGGCGATCCCGCTCGGCCGGCTGCAGACCCCCGAGTCGGTGGCGGACGCGTTCGTGTTCCTGTTGAGTCCCATGGCCTCCTACATGACCGGATCGACTCTGCTCGTCGATGGTGGGGCGAGCCTTTACCCGATGGACTGAACGATGACCGTTGTTGTCACGGGCGCCGCCGGCGGGGTGGCGCGGATGTTGATCCCCACCCTCGAAGGGCGCTACCCGTTGCGCCTCACCGATCTGAGCGACGGGGACCTTACCGACCCCGACTTCGCCCGCCGGGTGACCGAGGGTGCGAGCGCGATCGTGCACCTTGCCGCGAACGCGGACGGGGAGCACGACTGGGCCCGGCTACGCGGTCCCAACACCGATGCCGTGTCCAATGTGCTCGATGCCGCGGTCGCCAACGGTGCGTCCAAGGTGATCCTGGCCAGCTCCGTCCATGCGGCGGGCGGATATGTGGACGCGGGGCGCATCCCGCTCAGCGCGGACTGGCCCGCGTACCCGTGCTGCGTCTACGGTGCCACAAAGGTTCTCGGTGAGGCGCTCGGGCGGGTGTATTCGGACGAGCACGGGCTCAGCGTGCTTTGCCTGCGCCTTGGCGCCACCAAGCAGCGCCCGGAGGTGGTGAGCGAGCTGCCGGGCTGGCTGAGCCCGGGTGACCTGGGCCGCCTGGTGACCGCGGCGCTCGACGCCGACGTGCGCTACGGCGTCTACTTTGGATTGTCGGCCAACACCGGAAACTGGTGGGAGATAGGCAACGACATCGGTTACGAGCCGGTCGACGACTCCGCCCGCTATGCCGACAGCGTGGGAAGTGACACGCCGCTCGCCCCGGACCAGCGCCTACGCCTCCTGCATCTGGGATGATCTGCTCATGCCGGTCAGATCAGAAGTCATGTTCGTGGGCTGTTACACCGCCGACCGCGGCGACGGGCGGGGAATCGTCGCCCTGCGCGTGGACGCCGACGGCACACTGACACCGCAGGGCGAGCCGACACCCGTTGTGTCACCTTCCTTCCTGGCCTGGCACCCCACGCTGCCCGTGCTCTATGCGGTGAGCGAGACCGAGGAGTCCGAAGTCACCGCGTGGACGGTCAGCGCCGAAGGCGGGCTGGCAAGGCACGGGCACGCCGAGACCGGCGGAGCCGACGCCTGCCACGTGGCGGTCGACCCGGACGGGCGCTTCCTTCTGGTCACCAATTACAGCGGCGGAAGCCTTGCGGTGCATCGGCTCGGCGAGGATGGTGGGATTCTTGCGCTTTCTGATTTGGTACCCCATAAGCGTCACAGCATCAGCCAGCGCCAAACCTCGCCGCATCCGCACATGGCCAAGTTCACACCGGATGGTGTGCTCGTCGTCGACCTCGGCGGCGACGTCATCTACCGCTATCGCGTGGACGCGGACGGCCGTGCGATCCAGTCGGCGGCGCCGGTCGAGCTGCCGCCGGGCACCGGGCCGCGCCACCTGACCCGCGCCGGTGAATGCTGGTATGTAGCGGGCGAACTCGACGCGTCGGTGGCGTGTTTCGATGAGCAGTGGCGGTTGCTCGGCAAGGTGCCGTCGACGCGCTCGGCAGAGCCTGCGTTCCCATCGGAGATCGCGGCGAGTGGTGATTTTGTGTATGTCGCCAACCGCGGCCCGGACACCGTGGCGGTGTTCAATGTGGAGGGTGGTTTGCCGGATTATGTCGCCGAGGTGCCGACCGGCGAGTGGCCGCGCCACCTGGCGATCGTCGGCGACCGGCTCTACGTCGCCAGCGAGCGCTCGCACGAGCTGGCGATGATGACTGTCGACCCGGCGACCGGGATTCCCAAGGCGCACCAGGTTTTGGCGGTTCCCAGCCCGACCTGCGTTTTGCCACCCAAGCCATAGCCTGTTACTTAAGTTGGCGGCTCTCCGCCAACTTTCGTTCTTCCCAACGACCTCGCGCATGTCCTAGGTTGATGGCCATCTTGCCCATGGCATACACGGGAGGAGCCGTCATGGCTGCGCGTCGGAGGCATTTCATTGTCGCTACCCTGGTTACAGCCGCTGTCGTTGCCGCGGCCGGCGTAGTCGCCGGTGCCGCGTCGCCGGTGCTCGCCGCCACCCCGGCCGGGCCATGCCTGGGCGAGGCGGCGCAGCTCAATGAGGCAGAGTCGATGGCGCAGCGCTGCGGTCACCGGGTGGAGGTGCTGTCAAAGCGCACCGAAACAGTGCAAGAATTCGTGAAACCGGACGGCACGGGCGTTGTGGAGATTTCCGCGCACCCGCAACGTGCCCGCAAGCGGGACGGGTCGTGGTCCAAGCTGGATCCGGCGTTACGGTCCAATGCGGATGGTTCGCTCTCGCCGGTGGCGACGGTGATTCCCCTGACGTTCTCCGGTGGTGGGCCGGGGCCGCTGGTCTCCGGTGCCGGGTTCAGCCTGTCCTGGCCGGGCGAGCTGCCGCGCCCGGTGGTCTCCGGTGCGGTGGCGACCTATCCGGAGGTGCTGCCCGGGGTCGACCTGGTGATGACCGCCCTCGAAGCCGGGTTCTCCGAGGTGCTCGTGGTCAAAACCCGTGAGGCGGCAAAGAATCCGGCCCTTCGCCGGCTGCGGTTCGGCAGCACCGGCGTGCGGTGGGAGTCCGGCGAAGGCGGCTTGCGCGCGCTGGACGGGTCGGGCAAGGTGCTGCTGACCGCGCCCGCGCCGCTGGCCTGGGACTCCTCGACGCCCTCCAAACGCGGCGCCGCCGAGGACTGGTCGCTTGTGGACGGTCCGGAGCGCAGTTCGGTGGAGCGGCCGGGCAAGGCGGCGCGTACCGGCGCCATCGGGGTGTCGGTGGCGGGCGACGCGTTGACGTTGACACCCTCGATTTTGGACGATCCGGGGCTGGAGTTCCCGGTGTTCATCGACCCCACGCTGGGCCAGGGGGCGTGGACGATGATCAACAGTCAGTTCCCCGACCAGGAGTACTGGAGCTTCGACAAGACCGACTGCCCCAGCGGGTACCCGTCGGGCACCAACTGCGCCAAGGTCGGCCGCGCGGTCGGGTTCACGATGATCTACCGGTCGCTGTTCCAGTTCAACACCTCGTCGCTGGCCGGCCGCCAGGTCCTGGCGGGGTCGGTGTTCGCCATCGACCTGCTGCACTCCGCCACCTGCGGCACCGCCAACTGGACCCACCTGATGCGCGTCAACGTGCAGATCAACAGTTCGACCAACTGGAACAACAACGCCGCCCACTGGCCGGGCAGCGCGACCGCCTCCCATCAGAGCGAGGCGTGCAACACCCAGCGGCGCTCGACGGAGTTCGCCAGCGGCGGCTTGCATAATGAGCTGCAGCAGATCGCCGACAACAGCTGGACGTGGGCGGTGTGGGGCCTGCGCGCCGAGGTGGAGTCCAACGACGACGACTGGAAGAAGTACGACGCGGGCACGGCCCGGATGGTGGTGCCGGTCAACTTCCGGCCCAACAAGCCCGACCAGCTGACGGTCGACGGCAAGCCGTGCGTGTCTGGGCCGGGCCGTCCCGCCGTGAGCACCTTCACCCCGACGCTGCGCACCCACGTCAGCGACGCTGACGGCGACACCATGAACGTGTTCTTCGCCTACGCCCGCTGGAAGTACCGCGACATCCCGCTGCGCGGCGACTTCAACGCCGACGGCAAGGACGACCTGACCTACTGGCGCCAGTCCGACGCGAACTGGTTCGTCCGCCACAACGGCGGATCGACGCTGCCCGCGCGGCAGTGGGGTGAGTCGACCGACATTCCGGTCACCGGAGACTTCAACGGCGACAACAAAGACGACGCACTGGTGTGGCGGCCCGCCAACGGCAACTGGTATGTCGCCTGGACCGACGGCGGGGCCGGGCTGCTGCGGCAGTGGGGCCTTACCGGCGACGTCCCGGTGGTCGGGGACTTCAACGGCGACAACCTTGACGATGCGTTGGTGTGGCGGCCCTCCGACGGGAACTGGTTTGTGGCTTGGACCGGCGGCGCCGCCGGACTGCTGCGGCAGTGGGGCATCAACGGGGACATCCCGGTGGTCGGGGACTTCAACGGCGACGGCAAGGATGACGCCGTGGTGTTCCGCCCGTCCACCGGCGAGTGGCACGTCGCCTACACCGGCGGCTCCGCCGGACTGCTGCGCATCTTCGGCGGCTACGGTGACATCCCGCTGGTCGGTGACTTCAACAACGACGGCAAGGATGACGCGGCGTTCTACCGCCCGTCCAACCACACCCTCAACGTCGCCCTCACCGGCGGAAGCGTTCAGGCACCAAGAGTTCACAAGGGCGACGTGCCGGTAGCCGGGGACTACAACGGCGACGGCAAGGACGACCTGATGAGCTGGACCGGCGAGACCGGCACGTGGAACGTGGCCTACACCGGCGGGTCCACGGCGGCGCTGGCCACCGGCTGGGGCGGCAACGCGGCCGCCTTCACCGACGTGGGCGGCGGCGCGCAGGGTTCGGTGCCGCACGACACCTACGGCCAGTTGACCACGATCCCGCTTGCCGACGAAGGCATCTACACCTTCCGCGCCCAGACCAACGACGCGCCCAGCCGGGGCGCCTCGCACGGTGTCTCCGACGTCACCCACATGCCCGGCAACTGCGAGTTCCTGGTGGACGTCACCAAACCCGTGGTACCAACGGTCGAGTCCTCGCTCTACCCGGAGGGCGGGGTCGGGGGCGGCATCGGCCAGGCGGGCCAGTTCGAGTTCACCAGCTCCCCCGACGTGGTGTCCTACCGCTGGACCGTCAACGGTGTCACCAACACCATCGGCGGCGCCAACCCCACCGTCAACTGGACGCCGTTCTCGGGCGGGGCAAGAACCCTTACCGTGACGGCGATCGACCGGGCCGGCAACGAGGCGACAAAGACGTACCAGTTCGAGGTGACCTCACCCAACCCGGCGCTCGCGCGGTGGGACATGGCCGACGCGGCAGGCTCGGGCACGCTGTACGACAACACCGATCACGGCCACATAGCAAACCTGCACGGCGGCGCCCTCGGGTCGACCGGCCGCATCCCCACCATCGACGGGTCGCGGACCGTTCTGGCCCTCGACGGCGTCGACGACTACGCCGACCTCGCCGACCCGTTCGACTCCTCCGCCGGGTTCGCCGTCGGCGGGTGGGTCAAACTCGGCCAGAAGGGCGCCGACCGGGTGATCGCAATGCAGCGGGGCACCAACCAGTCCGCCTTCGAGCTGCGTTTTGACGCTCTGGCCGACCGATGGGTTTTCGAGACCACGAGCAGTGACACCGCAGGCGTGACCCCCAAGAAGGCAACCTCCACCAGCGTGCCGCAACTCAACGTCTGGACCTATGTGGTCGGCACATACGACGCGGTCGGCGACACGATGCGCGTGTTCGTCGACGGGCGCGAGGAAGGGACAGCGTCCAGCGCCGTCACCTGGAACGCCGGCACCAACCTGCTGATCGGTGGCGGCGTCGCGGGCAAGTGGTTCAAGGGTTCCCTCGCCGAGGTCCAGGTCTGGGACAGGCCCATCTACGGCGAGGAGGTCGCCCAGATCCGTGACCCGCGCAGGCTGGGCACGGGCATGGTGGGCAAGTGGAACCTGGAGTGCTGCCCCGACCCGAACACCGACGAATCCGGGCTCTTCCACGACCTTGCCTACTTCAACATCCCCGACGTCAACCAGGTGATCCTCAACGACGCCGGGCATGGCGGCGGCCAAGGCTTGCGGCTCAACGGAATCAACCAGCACATGGCGACCGAGTCGGATGTCCTGCGCACCGACCAGTCGTTCACGGTCGAGGCGTGGGTGCGGCTGTCTGCGGCAAACGGGGTCAGGCAGGCCGCGGTCAGCCAGGACGGCACCAACACCGCCGCGTTCATGCTCGGCTACAGCGGCCCGGGCAACAAGTGGGTCTTCGCCGTGGCCGGCGCCGACAGCACCACCGCACCGGCGCTCAAGGACGCCTTGTCCGACCAGGAAGCCGTTGCGGGTCAATGGGTTCACCTGGTCGGCGGGTACGACGCCAACGCCAAGCGGGCGACCCTCTATGTCGACGGTGCCGCCCAGTCGACGCCGCAGAGCATCACCGCCATCGACAGCACCGGCGCCTTCGCCTTGGGGCGCCAAAAACTTGGCGGTGTCACGGTCTCCAGCCCGTTCAAGGGCGACATCGACCAGGTCCGCGCCTATGCGGGTGGGCTGGCCGACGCCAAGGGCCCCAACGTGGCGCGGTGCATGACCGTGGCCGCTTCGTCGAGTTCGCCGGAGTCGTGGGGCTGGAAGCTGAGCGCCATCAACGACGGCGTCCGCGGCCCGGTCGGCTGGAGCAGCTACCCGAACCCCACCCCGCACACCGAGTGGGTGGAGTTCACCTTCCCGACCCAGTCCGTCTCGCGCGTCGACCTGTTCGCGCGCTCCGACGCGGGTTCGGTCGGGTTCGGCTTCCCGGCCAACTTCACCATCGAGATGTGGAACGGCACCGCCTGGTCCACGGTGGTGACGAGGACCAACTACCCGCAGCCCACCAACGGTGCGGCGCAAAGCTTCTCGTTCAGCGTGCGGACGGCGAGCAAACTGCGCATCGTGGGAACCTCTCTGCTCGACATGCAGTTCGCGGAGGTGGAGTTCTTCGCACCCACCACTCCACTCGCGACAGAACTCCTCGGCAACAACTTCGCCACCTGCCGCGCCGCCACCTTCTCCTCCTACACCGACCAGTGGGGCTGGTTCGGCAAGGCGGTCAACGACGGCGTCCGCGGCCCGCTCGGGTACACGTCGTGGTCGCAGACCACCGTCAACCACACCGAGTGGGCGGAGTTCAGCTTCCCGCAGCAGGAGGTCAACCGGGTCGTGCTGTTCCCCCGCACGGACGCCGGCCACCTCGGCGAGAACTTCCCGGCCAACTTCACCATCGAGGTCTGGGACGGGTACAACTGGGTCGCCGTGGTCAGCCGGACCGGATACCCCCGGCCGGTGACCGGCGCCGGTGAGGTGTTCGTGTTCGAGCCGCGAACAGTGGAGAGGCTGCGCGTCGTCGGGACCAACCTGATGATCATGCAGTTCGGTGAGGTCGAAATCTACCGCGCGGGAGGAGCCCTGTGACGCTACCGAAAGTGCCGCCCGCCGCGACGTGCTTGAAGCGCTCGCGGCGGCGGCGCGGGTGATGCTCGGCCTCACCCGGTTCCGGGCCTGGCAGGACGGCACTATTCGGCCACATTGCACCCGCTGGATGGGTGGCTGCGGCACCGGCGGGGCAAAGGCATCTATCTGATGTACACCGATCCCTATCTGGACCGGTTGGCATAGGGCGTCGCAAGTGGCAGGATCTGCGGCTGTGGGCCACCCTGATCGTCATACTCTTCAATCCATCGCCGCGGAGTGTGTGAAGCTTGTCGCCGGCGGCGGCTACGAGCTCGACTACTCGCTCGACAGCCTCACCGTCCTGGACGAGGTGTGCCAGGAGCTGCTTGCCGAAGGGCCGCTCAACGAGGATCGGCTCGACCTGTGGTACCAGCTGGCCGGCGCCTACACCGGCGAGGTGTGCCTGCGCGCCTACGGCGGCGAGTGGATCGAACAGGACGGCGCTGTCGCGATCTCCATCTCCGGCCTGACCGGCTTCCCGTTCAACACCGCGCACCGCGTCCTGAGCGGCGAGGACTTCAAGAGCCTTGCCTCGTTCGCCCGCAGCATCCCGGCGATTATTGACCATTCATCGAAGAAGTGAGGTGACGTCGGATCGCCGATAGAACTGCTGGCGCCTGCCCTCTACCGTTGGGGGCAGTCTGGGGCTGGAGGTGGAATGCGCGAGATCGTCGAGGTCGAGTTGCCCGACGGTGAGGTGGTCCTGGCCGAGGTGACGGTGATCGATTCCGATATCGGGGCGCTCGACCGGTTCAAGCTCGACGAGGCGCGCAGCGCCGTGGTAAAGATCGGTGCCTGGGCCCGAAACACGTTGCGGGACTCGCTTCCCGAGCCGCCGGACCGGTTCGGGGTGGAGATCGGGCTCAAGCTGGCCATCAAGTCGGGCGCGCTGACCAGCATTCTGGCTGAGGCGTCGACCGAGGCGTCCGTGGTCATCAAGATGGAATGGGATCGCCGCGGGTGACCGCCGACGCGCCGCAGTTCGACAACCCAATCGTCTACATTGAAGAGTTCGGGCGGGTGCCGCGCACCCACCGGCGGCGGCTCTTCCCCTCGACCGCGATCGTCTACCGGAGCAGGCACGGCCGGCTGAGTTCGCCGCCGGGCGGCTACACGGCCGGGGAGTTGTTGTGGCGGCGGCCGCGCGAGGCATACCACGTCGACGTCGCGCGGCATCCCTGCGCACTTGACTGCCCGCTGACCGTAGGCGAACCGCCGCAGCCGCTGGCGGCCCGGCTCGCGGCTTCGTGGCAGGTGACGGACCCGGTCGCGGCGGTGGCCTCCCGGGTGACCCAGGTCCGGTTCATTGCCCTGTTCGTGGCGTGGTCGTGGTGCATGCAGGAGCTTGACATGGGTGCGATCGGCGGCCCGGCGCAGCTGTTCGGGGCGCTGGGTCGCAGGTTGCCGGTGAGCCTGCGGTCGGAGTTCGGCATCACCATCAACCTGACCGCTGTCAACGCTATCTCGCGGGCCGGAGCGGACGGCTCGAATGACTTGCGCGCCTTGGAGATGGTGCTCGGCACCGACGCCACCGCGGCCTGGCACGCCGATTTCACCCTGTCCCAAACCGCTTTGCTCGCCATGCCGGACGAGTTCGTGATGACCCCGGAGCTGGCCGCGCTGAGCCGCAAGGTGATCCATCGGTTCGCCGACATGGTGGAGCGCTTCGGCGAGCTGCTGCCGTACGAGGGCGACGCGGAGACGCTGGAGTCGGCGGAGTCATGAGCGAGGTGCTGGAGTCCGCATTCGACAGGATCGCGTCCGGATTGGAGGATTACACCCCGGCGCTGACGGTGTGGCTCGCCTTCCCCATCCTGGTCCTGGCCATGCTCTGGGCGCTGTCGCTTGCCAGGTTCCTGCTGGGGCTCGTCACGCGGCTGGTGGTGATTCCGGCGGGGCAGGTGCTCGTGGCCATCGGCCACACCCTCCTGCTGACCCTGGAGTTCCTGGGTACCCAGCTGTGGCGGCTGTTCCGCAGGCCGCCGCCGAACCTCGTGTACTCCGTCTCCGACGCGCTGGCGGCGGCGAAAGCGCCGATGATGACTTGGCTGCGGGTGACGTCCGACCGGGTCGACAGGCTGGCCCGCAGGCCATGGAAGCGGACCCGGCTGCTGGCCGTCGTCCTGATCCTCGGCTGGTGGAACGCCAACTACTGCCACCCATCGTCCAATATGGACTGTAAGGCGCCGCCGTCGGCGTGGGCTCAGTCGGTGAACGGCGCCGTACGCGACCTCTTCCGCGAAGACGGCGCTTCCGAGCGGGCGAACGCGGGCACCTTCGCATCGGCGGCAATGGCCAGCCTCATCATCTCGGCCCTTAGCCAGCCCCGCGAACCGGTCGGGCACTCCTTCGCCAGGCTGCGCAGATAGTCGAGGGCCCAAGCGACGTCGCCCGCCTCCCGAGCCACCAGCGCCGCGGCCTCCACCCGCAGGTCGAAGTTGACCTGCTGATCCTGCGCCAGCTCCTGCATCGCGGTCGGGTCGTGGCTGGTCCGGCGGGCCAGGTGCGCGAGGGCGTTGCGGCGCAGCGCGGCATCCTCGGTCTCATCCATGATCCAGCCGATGAGCACGTCGAAGGTGTCGTCCGGGCTCGCCTCCGGGATCAGCAGCAGCGCGGCGAGGCGGTTGACCGCCGCCTCGGCCCGGTCGTCGGCGAGGATGCGCAGGGCACGCTGGGCCATGTCGGGATCGTCGACCGCGTGGGCGAACGCCACCCGCTGCCCCCACGTCCACGTCCGGTCACGCATCAAAGTGTCGAGCACGGCCTGGGTACCCGTGAAATCAAAAACCTTCGTCACGTTGAACGCGCTCGCCATGAAAGGCAGGATGTCGTCGTAGAAAACGGTGCCGCCGTGGTCGTCGTCGAGCAGCGCGCCCCGCGGCATCCGCTCCGTCCACATCTGACCCATCAGCTCCCAGCCGGCCGTCACCTCCTCCGGGAACTTCCAGTTGCCATAGTCGGTCTCCGCCGAGGGCAGCAGCACCACCAGCCAATGCAGCGCCTCCACCCGCTCGGCGAGCGTGTAGCCCGGCAACGCGCCGCGCCTGAGCACCGCCATGATGGCGCTCGCCCCGTCGCCCTGGCGCACCAGCGTCAGTAGGGCATCGCTGCGCGCCGCGGCATCGGGATGCGTCTCGGCCACGGACATCAAATGCTGCAACGCAAACGTGCGCTCGCTCGGGCTGCCCACCTCGGCAAGCGCCGACGTGGCAAGCAACCGGTCGTCCTGCGGCGCCCCGGTCTCATAGGCAAGCTCGGCCAGCAGCCGCGTCCCCTCCGCCTTGGCGGCCGGACTGCTGCTGGCCGCAAGGACTTTCGCCGCCTCGATGCGGTTGGCGAGGGCGACCCCGGTGTCCTCGGCGAGTTTCAGCAGGATGCTGCTGTTGCTTGCTCGCTCCAGCATGGCGCGAAACATTTGATTCAGGGGGGTACCGGGTAGGGCTTCCCTGCTCCGGCGGATCGCCTGATACGCAAGCTCGATGAAGGTCTGCGCCTGATCGCCGATGGCACCGTCCTCCAGGATCGCCGCCGCGATGCCCAGATCGCTTTCGGTGAGCGGGCCGTCCTGCGGGATCAGGCGCCGCATGGCGGGCAGCAGGTTGTTGCCCTGCCGCGTCCACTGGGCGGCGGTGAACAGGCCCAGGCTGTCCGGGCTGCCGGCGGCGCGCGCCCGCCCCATCCAGGCCTGCGGGTCGAAGTCGGCGGTCCGCAGCCCCGACGCGAGATACTCGGCGACGCTGAGGTGGATGAACGTCAGGTCGTCGCCCTGATACTCGAGCAGGCCGGTGCTGAGCAGATACTCGGCGAGCAGGTCGGTGTCGAGCCCGGGCGGGATGCTGACGTCGTTGTCCCCCAGCCACTCCTCGGCCAGCACGACGGCGGGGCGGTCGTCGGAGCGCAGCCGCCGGTCGGCGATGTGCGTCAGGCACTCGCGCCGGTGCTGGTGAAGGTAGTCGGCGAAGCGCTCCGCCTCCTGGCCGAACGGTCTTGCCTTGGACAGCAAGGTCTCGCGGGTGGTCTGCCGCTGCTGGCGGTGGTGCAGCAGCCAGGTCACGAACTGCTCGTACAGGCCGTTGCGGTCACCGGCCAGCGACTCTTCCGTCCCCTCCTCGAAGACGACGGCGGCGATGGTGGCCAGCAACGGGATGCGCAGCAGTCCGGTCAGCTGGCTTTCGGAGACCGTGGTGACGAAGGAGTCCGGGCTCACGTGCGCCGGTGGGCTGTCGGGTGGGCGGAACCAGTTGCCGGCGAACGTGCGGAACATCTCGTCATCGAACGGGCGCAACTGGTACTCGCCGAGGCGGCCCGGGTCCTCGAAGTCGGTCAGCCCCCACCTCAAGGTCTGGAACTCGCGCTCGTCAAGGCGCCTGCTGACGACCAGGAACCGTGAGTTGGTGCCGTACTCGGAGACCCGCTCGCGCAGCATCGCGATCAGATCCTGGCGCTGATCGGAGTCCATCACCTCGTCGAGGCCGTCGACCAGGACAAGCCACTCCGCCCCGGCCACCGGTGGGCCGCCGAACGTGTCCGGGCCCATCCGGTACTTCTGGAAGCCGCGCAGCTCGTTGTTGACCGCCTCGGCGACCGACTCGTACCAGGGGGCGGGCCGCAGCAGGTCGGTGGCGGTGGTGCGGATCGCGACGACCGGTCCGATGTCCGGCTGCGCACCCAGGGACGGTTCCTCATCGCGCAGCCACCACTGCGCCGAGTGCATGACAAGCTGTTGCAGGAGCGTCGACTTGCCCCCGCCCGGCCCGCCGACGAGCAGGTTGTGCCGGTGCCGCCGCACCATCGAGATTGGACTGATCGGGATCAGGCGGCGCTTGCGGATCCTCCTGGCCCACTCGGCGGTCGGCTGGCGGTCGCTGTCCGGGCCGCGCAGCTGGGTGCGTTGCTCCACATAGACGGTGGAGAGCAGCGGCACGGGCCGGCGCGACAGTTTGGCGATCTTATATGGGTACCGGCTCGCGACCTTCAGTTGGGCACGCAGCATGTCGTGGAGGGGATGGGACTCTCCCGGCCGGATCAGCGTCGGGCGCGACAGCAGCCTCGCCTTGCGGCTCACCCTGTGGGCGAGGTACTGCCGCATGATCTCGGAGGCGCGCACCAGCCAGCCGCCCGGCCCCGGATGCGACGCCGACGGATCCCGGGTGATCATCGAGGCTTTGGCCATGCCGACGACCAGGCCGGCGTCGGTGATCGCGGGCGAGCCGCTCAGGCCGGGCACCAGGTAGCCGTCGCGGACCTTCAGATACTTGGCTTTGCCGCCCTCCACCTTGACCCGCACGGTGTCCTCGTCCGGCCCGGAACTCGGCGTGTACCGGCTGTAGCCCAGCACGGTCAGCTCCTCCCCGATCCCCGCGTCGCCCTCCTCAAGCTTGGCGATCGGGTGATCGGTGGGCTCGACCACTCCCACGAACGCGATGTCCGGGACGATGTCGTTGTCCTCGAGGCCCGCGCCGGGCGGGTCCCGGTGCAGCAGTTCAGCCTTCAGCCTGAGTCCATTCCAGACCACGTCGAGTTTGCCGGGGTGCCTGCGCACGACATGCTCGCAGGTCACCACGGTCTGCCGGGCGATGAAGAAGCCGCTGCCCAGAAACCGGGCATCGCTGTAGATCTCCACCGTGCACCCGCGCATGTAGCGCTCGACTCCGCGGTCCACAACCTCGCAAACTAACCGATCGCCGCCACACGAGGATAGGAGCCATGATGCTTCGGAAGATTGACTAGTGACGCAAGATCCTCACAACTTCCGGGAAGTTGGGGCCTCAGGTCGCATCGGAGGCCCCAACTTCCCGGAAGTTGTCAGGTGCGCAAAGAAGTGTCAGACGCACGCCGCATCATCGGGGCCATGCCCGTCGCGCCGCATCGCCCCGCCGCCATCGCCAACAAGATCTTCCAGGGAAGCCGTGCCGTAAAGCTGGGCCTGCTCACCCGCGAGTCTTTGCGCAGCCGCGCCTGGCAACGCCTGTTCCGCGACATCTACGCCGATGCGCGGCTTGAGCGCACGCACAAGTTGATGTGCCTTGCCGTGCAGACCTTCCTGCTTCCGGAGGGCGCCGTCATCTCCGGCCGTTCGGCGGCGCACCTGTTCGGTGTCCCCTACGTGGGTGCCGACGATCCGGTGGAGGTCCTGGCGCCGCGCAAGCTCGGCCCTATCAACGGAGTCCGGATCCACATCGCACGCATCGACGCCGCAGACCGTGTCGTGCGAGGCAGGTGGACCCTCGCGACTCCGCTTCGCATCTGCTGGGACCTGGCCTGCTGGCTCGACGTCATCGAGGCCGTCGTCTTCGTCGACGCCCTGGCCGGACGCGGGCTGGTCGACCACGCGCGGCTTGTGGATTATGCCCACCGGCGCCGAGGTGCCCGCGGACATGCGCGCTTCTTGAAGGTCGTGGAGCTGATGGACGCCGGCGCCGAGTCGCCGCCCGAGACCAGACTGCGGGTACGCCTCGTCTTTGCCGGGCTCCCGCGGTTCGTCGCGCAGTACCAGGTCATCCGCGACGGTTCGTTCGTGGCCAGGGTGGATCTCGCGCTACCGGAGCTCAAGATCGCTGTCGAGTACGACGGCCGCTGGCACGCAAGCGCATCCCAGCTGGAGCGGGATCGGCACCGGCTCAACCGCCTTCTCGGCGCGG
>DASUXL010000281.1:0-3930 GCA_036377915.1 Candidatus Limnocylindrales bacterium | reverse complement strand
GTCGCCGTTAGCCTCTGGTGCACGTCTGCGGTATCCGGCTCGGCCTCGACGCGGGCGCGGTGCAGCCGCGCCTCCAGCGACCGGGCCAGCTCCTTGCGGCTCTGCTGCTCCCCGTGCAGGTTGTGGACGAGGTCGTCGAGGCCGACGTGGTGCAGCCGGTCGAGCACGGCGTCGATGGCGGCGCGCTTCTCCGCGACGAACAGCGCGGTGCGGCCGTGCGCGGCGAGGGCGGCGATGAGGTTGGCGATGGTCTGGCTCTTGCCCGTGCCGGGCGGGCCCTTGATGACCAGATGCTGGCCGGCGATGACCGAGTTGATGACGTAGCTCTGCGACGAGTCGGCGTCGAGCACCACATGTTCATCGGCCGGGCTGACGGCGTCGGGGACGTCGACGGTGACTCCGGTCTCGGTGCTCAGGTTTGTCAGGGCTCCGGTGTCACCGGCGAGGGCCGCGATGACATCATGCTCCGAGAGGACATCGAGGGCGTCGCCGATGTCATCCACCATCGGAAGTTTGGCGTAGGTAAAGGTACCCACCAGATTTGTCTTCAAAATCCTGAAATCAGGGACGTCCTCCGCCAGCTTGGCGAGGTGGGCGAAGAGATCCTCCGGCTTGAGGTCTTCGAGCTCCTCGGCGGCGATGACGACCCCGTAATCCTTGTGCAGCTTGTGCAGCAGCACCGGGTTGAGGCTGGGCTCGGTGTCGGTGTCGAGGATGAAATCGGTCTGCAGCACCGAACTGGGCTTGACCGTCAGATGCTGCAGCAGCACCGGCGCACGCGGGGTGCGGCTCGGCTCCGACCAGCTGGCAACGCCGGTGACCAGGTAGCCGACCTCGACGCCGCGCTCCTCCTGCCACATGCGCATGGTGTTGCGCACGGCCCGGATCCGTTTCATCGCGTCGGCGTGCGCCTCCGGGTCGGGGAACAGGTGGCGCAGCGCGACCGGCCTGCCCGACTGGAGCTGCATCAGCTGCGGCAGCCTCGCGCTGTCGAGGTTCAGCGTGCCGACCTTGAGATCGCGATAGTAGGCAAGCTGATTGCGCCCGGAGTCATCGACCAGCGCGTGCTGCCAGCGCCGCGCGGCGGCCGCGACGATCGCGGCCCTCATCGGTACCGTCTCGGAGGTATCCACTCCCACAGTCACCACACCACCATCCCAGATCCACACAAGAGGCGGCCATTAATTACCGTCTCATTTCCCCGCGCAAACTCACACAGCCATCTGATAGTCATGTTCGCTCGCTAGACCAGCACGCATGCATCAAAAAAGCCGACGTCGTACGTTGCTGACCGGAACCGCCGGTGTTGCGGGCCTGGCCGCTCTGGCTCAGATTCCTGTCAGCGAAGCGATAGCCGCCCCGCCCAAAGGTACCTCTGAATACCCGTTCAAGCTCGGTGTCGCCAGCGGCGACCCCACCGCGACCGGTGTCGTGCTGTGGACCCGTCTCGTTCCGCAGCCCTTCGAGCCCGGCGGCGGCATGCCCAACGCGCCCGTAACAGTATCGTGGCAGATCGCCCGCGACGAGCGGTTCCGCCGGATCGTCCGGGCCGGCCAGTCGCTCGCCCTACCCGGGCTCGCCCATTCGGTACACGTGGAGGTGGACGGGCTCGCACCCGACGGCGAGTGGTTCTACCGTTTCCGCTACCGCGACCAGGTATCGCCGGTGGGCCGGACCCGCACCGCGCCCGCCACCGGCGCCTCGGGCGGCTCGCTGGCGTTCGCGTTCGCCTCCTGCCAGGAGTGGAGCAGCGGCTACTACCCGTCGTACCGGCACATGGCCCGCGAGGACCTGGACCTGGTGTTGCACCTTGGCGATTACGTCTACGAGAACGGCATCCCGGCCGACGGCGGCTACCGCAACGTGCCCACGCCCGAGATCCTGCGCCCCGCACCGCGCGACGTCGAACGCTGGCGGATGCAGTACGCGCTCTACCGCACCGACCCGGACCTGCAGGCCGCGCACGCGCGTTTCCCGTGGGCCGTCACGTGGGACGACCACGAGGTGCAGAACGACTACGCCAACACGCAGTCGCAGTACGAGGGTGACATCAGCGCCCTTCGGGCCGCGGCCTACCAGGCTTGGTACGAGCACCAGCCGGTGCGCCGCCTTGGCGGGACGCGCATCTACCGCCGGCTGAGGTGGGGTTCGCTGGCCCAGCTCGACATGGTCGACGGCCGGCAGTATCGCAGCATCCCGCCGTGCGGCTGGGGCGAGGCCGACGCGTGCGACGACGCCTACGACCCGTCGGTGACAATGCTTGGCACGCAACAGGAAAAGTGGCTCTACGACGGCCTGGCCGACTCCCGTGCCCGGTGGAACATCATGGGCAGCAACGTGATGCTCGGCCGGCTCGACCACGACGGGGCAAAGGGCGACCTGCTCTGGCACGACGCGTGGGACGGCTTCCCGGCCGCGCGCAACCGCCTCACCGAGGCGTGGGTGCGCCATCGCGTTCGCAACCCGGTGGTGGTGACGGGCGACTGGCACTCTTCGTTCGTCAATGACATCCTGCGCGACTTCGACCGGCCGGAGTCGCCGGTGGTCGGGACGGAGTTTGTGGGTACCTCCATCTCCAGCAACGGCGATGGCGAGGTCTACGGCCCCTACTACGGACCTATGATCAAGTTCAATCCGCACATCCGTTTCTTCGACGGCGACCGGCGCGGCTATGTGCGCTGCCACGTCGAGGCTTCGCAGATGCGGGTGGACCTGAGGATGGTCACCACGGTCGGCCGCGCCGACGCGCCGGAGTCGACCTTTGCGTCATTTGTCGTTCAGGACGGCCGGCCGGGCGCTGTGCCTGCCTGAGGCGATCTGGATGACCTCGTCCACCGACCACTGGTCATCGGCGTGCTCGCCGTACTTCACCGCCACGATCGTGCCGTCACGATCGATGAGAAGATCGGCGGGCAGGCCCCACCTTCCCCCTTCAGGATCTATCGGGGGTACCGGTTTGCGCCCGCGAAGCACATCGACAAGGCTCACCGCGACCGCCGCGAGGATCCCGCCCCACGCCCGCGGATTGGACAGGGCACGCCGCCCCGCCTCGGCGCCGAACATCGCATAGAACCGCTTGCCCGGGTCGGCGACGACCGCCAACGGCAGGTCGTCGGCGTGCTCGCGGAGCTGTCCGGCGGTGGAGTGAAAGAAGATCACCTCGTGGATGCCCGCCGCTTCGATCTCGGAGCGGCGGCGCACGAACGAGCGCAGGTGCAGGTTGCACACCGGGCAGCCGGCGAAGCGCCGGAACTGGAGGTGCGTCAGGGACTCGCCCGGGATGTCGACGGTGGTGGCGTGGATGGTCTCGAGGGTGAGGGCCGGGACCGTGTCACCGGCCTTCCATCGCTTGACGCTCATACGTATACAGAATACCCCCACGACCGTGGTCGGACCGAAATCCCTTACGCCTCAAGCGATCGCCTCCGCCGCCGGCCTGTTAGGCAGCGCGGTGATCAGCAACGCGATCAGCAGGAGGCTCGTACCCAGTAGGGCCAGCCCACGGACGAAGAACACCACGAAGCCGAGCCAGGGCGGCACCGGCGGCCCGGCCGCGGGCCAGTAGAACATGGCGATGCCGAGCAGGTTGAACAGGGTGGGCAACACCAGTGCGCCCGCGCCGAGCCCGAAAACCGTTGTGGCCGTGAGCTTCTGGGCGTTGCTCAGGCGCCGGGCGCGCCGCCCGGCCCAGCCGGACATCAGCCAGCCGAGCAGGGCGCCCAGCACGAGCCCGGCGGTCGCGAGAACGTACACCGGCGGCGGAGTCGCCCGCCGGACCCAGATCAGCGTCTGTTCACCCCGGGTCGCCAGGTGAAGGGAGGTCTGCCCGTGGCGGGCGTGCAGCTCCTGGCCGCCTTCGACCTGCCAGCCCGCCGCCGCGAGCCGATCGCGCGCCTGTTGCAGGGATTCCCGCCGCGGTGCCGTGAACTC
>DASUXL010000280.1:0-25996 GCA_036377915.1 Candidatus Limnocylindrales bacterium | reverse complement strand
GGATCGCCGCGGCGCCCGCGGCACCGTACCTCTCAAGCAGGGCGCTGATCGCGCCAAGCAGGCCGACCACGCCACCGGCCATGAAGATGCGCGTGCCGTGGCCGACGCCCGCCGCCCCGAGCGCGGCGAACAGGAGCATCGCGACGCAGCCGACGAGCAGCTGGGGCGAGCCGAGCCAGGCGATGACCGGAATCGCACCGGCGGCGACCTCCGCGTCGCCGAGCATCAGGGCACCGCCGGCGAAGGCATACGGAAGGGCGAAGCCGGCCAGGGCCGAACCCGCGATCCCGTCGCCGTAGGCGCGGGAGGCGAGCACCCCGCCGACGAGCAGGAGAACCGCGACGGTCAATGACATGTACGCCCCCGGCGCCCAGCCGGGACCACCGCGCAACAGCGTGATCATGCCCGCTAGCAGGAGGAGCCCGGCACCCGCCAAGGTGGCCGTGCGGGTGGCGCCGGGCGACCAGGCGGCGCCGCGCTTGCGGGCGCCCGCCGCGATCGCCTCGACAACGTCGTCATATTCCAGCTCGGGCCACTGCTCGCGGGCCGGGACAAGGTGCAGCACCTCGCCGTCGCGCACACCGAGCTGGTTGAGCGACCTGCCCTCGTCGAGACCTGAACCGTCGGGCCGGCGCATCACCCAGCCGCCATGTTGCTCTCCGTCATCGGCAAGACCTATGCCGGCATGGCGCAACAACTCCGGCAGCAGCTCAGCAAGTGCTACCGAACCCGGGAGCGCTACATCGACCCTACGCTGCGTGGTGTTCAAGGTGACACGCGTGAGGCCGGAACCTGAGGTAATGGTGGCGGGGTGAGTCACGCGAATAAGACTGCCACATTATGCGGATCCCCAGGAGCCCGGAGCATCGCCTAACATTGGCTGCGCAGTAGGGGAGGAGCCTGTCTTGGGAACTGTGATTATCAAGCGGTCGCCGCGGCGGCCCGCGCCCGAGATCCCTGGTGGCGAGCTGTTAATCGATCCGCCGCCGGAGATTCCACAGGCACAGGGGCAGAAATGGCAGCAGGCTTTGATGATGCTGCCGATGCTGGGCGGCACGCTGTCCATGGCGATGATGTACGGGATGGGCGGCTCCGGTAACAAAATGACATATGTTGCCGGCGGCCTGATGGGCCTGTCCAGTCTTGGCATGATCGCCTCCGGCATCGCCAACCAGGCCGGTGGGCCAAAGAAGGCCGAGATGATTATGGCCAGGCGGGAGTATCTGCGCCACCTGGCCGGCTTGCGCCGCAACGCCCGCCGCACCGTGCAGCAGCAGCGCCACGGGCTCTACTACCGCCACCCGGATCCGCCGCGACTTTGGTCCACTGTGGACAGTTACCGGCTGTGGGAGCGGCGCCCGCACGACCCCGACTTCGGCATCGTGCGCGTGGCTGTCGGCCCGCAGACCCTGGCGACACCGCTCCTGCCGCCCGAGACCAGGCCGCTTGAGGAGCTTGAGCCGATGACCGCCGGCGCCCTGCGCCGCTTCCTCGACGCCTACTCCGTGGTCGACGATCTGCCTGTCGCGCTTTCGATCCGCGCGTTCGGCCGGGTCTTCATGCGCAACGAGTCCGGCCAGACTCCGTATTACCGTGGCGGCCAGTCCGTCTCCGAAGAGGAGGGCTCGGAGGCGCACGCCCTGGTGCGCGCGATGATTTCCCAGCTTTCGGTGTTCCACGCGCCCGATGACCTGCTGGTGGCCGTGTGCGCCTCGCCGTACCGCAAGGAGAACTGGGAGTGGGTGAAGTGGCTCCCGCACAACCAGCATCCCTCCAAAGTGGACGCACTCGGCTCCATCCGCCTGTTCGCCAGCACAGCCGCCGAGCTGGAGCGCCAGCTCGACGACGTCATCGCCAACCGGCCCCGCTTCGGCGCCGGTGACGGCGCGCCGCACGTCGTGGTGGTGCTCGACGGCGCCGACATGACCAACTCCGCCCACCTGTCGCTGCCCGAGGGCCTGGCCGGGGTCACCATCCTCGACCTCGACTCGGTTCCGCCGCGCCTGCTCGACCGCAGCATGCTCACCCTCGAGGTGGTCACCCGCACCCGCGAGCTGCAGACCACGACCGCGGTCAGCGAGGCCGAGGTGGGCACGGCCGACAGGCTCACCGTCGCCGAGGCGGAAGCGCTGGCACGCCGGCTGTCCCCGATGCGGCTAAGCGCCGCCGCGCACGCCTCCGACACCGCGATGACCACCGAGAAGGGCCTTGCCGACCTGCTGGGCATCCCCGATCCGGAGCGGTTCGACGTCGCCTACGGCTGGGCGCCGCGGGCCAACCGCAACAAGCTGCGCACGCCGTTCGGCGTGGACCCGTCCGGCAACCCGGTCGAGCTGGACATCAAGGAGTCGGCGCAGGACGGCATGGGCCCGCACGGGCTGCTGATCGGCGCGACCGGTTCGGGCAAGTCCGAGTTCCTGCGGACCCTGGTGCTGGGGCTCGCGGCGACGCACTCGTCGGAGATTCTCAACTTCGTGCTTGTCGACTTCAAGGGTGGCGCGACGTTCGCCTCGCTGGACAGGCTCCCGCACACCTCGGCGGTGATCACCAACCTCGAGGGCCAGAGCGGCATGGTCGACCGCATGGGTGACGCCATCGTCGGTGAGGTGATGCGCCGCCAGGAGGTGCTCGCCAAGGCCGGCAACTTCGCCAACCTCAAGGACTACGAGAAGGCGCGCGAGGGTGGTGCCGCGCTGGCGCCCCTGGCCTCGCTGTTCATCGTGTGTGACGAGTTCTCCGAGATGCTCACCGCCAACCCGGAGTTCATCGAGATCTTCGTCCAAATTGGACGTGTCGGCCGGTCGATCGGCATGCACCTGCTGCTCGCCAGCCAGCGGCTGGAGGAGGGCCGGCTGCGCGGCCTTGACACCCACCTGTCCTACCGCGTCGGCCTGCGGACCTTCTCGGCCATGGAGTCGCGGGCGGTGCTCGGCGTCGGCGACGCCTACGACCTGCCCAAGGCGCCGGGCCACGGGTACCTCAAGTTCGGCTCGGAACCGTTGCAGCGCTTCAAAGCCGCGTATGTGTCCGGCTCGTTCAAGCGCGCCGGCGACACCAAGACGTCGCGGCGCAGCCCCGAACTCGACCTCATCCACGAGTTCACCACCCGCTTCATCCCCGTTCCGGAGAAGCCGAAGGACGCCGAGCCCGAGGTCAACTGGGACGTCAAGCCCGGCGAAAGCCTCATGGACGTGATGATCGACCGGATGGTCGGCCAAGGCCCGCCGGCGCACCAGGTCTGGCTGCCCCCGCTGGACATCTCCGACCCGCTCGACCTTCCCTTCGGTCAGGTCGGCCTGGTTGAGGGAAGGGGACTCACGGTCGCCAATCCGGAGCTGAGGGGCTCTCTGCGGGTACCCATAAATATCATCGACAAGCCGGCACAGCAGCTTCGCGATCTTCAGTGGCTTCGCCTCGCCGAGGGTTCGGCCGGTCACGTGGCGATCGCGGGCGGTGGCCAGAGCGGCAAGTCGCAGATGCTTCGCACGATCATCCTCGGCCTGGCGCTGACCCACACCCCGCAGGAGGTGCAGATCTACTGCCTCGACTTCGGTGGTGGATCGCTGGGGTCGCTGCGCGAGCTGCCCCACGTCGGCGGTGTGGCCGGGCGGCTCGACGCGCTTCAGGTGCGCCGGACCGTCGCCGAGGTGTCCGAGCTGCTCAACAACCGCGAGGCCCGCTTCGCCCAGCACGGCATCGACTCGATGGTCGCGTACCGCAAGCTGCGCGCGGCCGGCCGCTTCACCGACGACCCGTATGGCGACGTGTACCTTGTCGTGGACGGCTGGACGACGATCCGTGAGACCTTCGACGACCTCGAGCCCGTGATCACGGAGATCACGACCCGTGGTCTGGCGTATGGCGTGCACGTCATCGCGTCCACGCTGCGCTGGCGCGACTTCCGGCCCGCCATCGCCGACCAGTTCGGGTCAAAAGTGGAACTCAAGCTCGGTGACCCGAGCGACTCGATCTGCCGCAACCGCAAGGTCGCCCCGAACGTGCCCACCCGCCCCGGCTTCGGCGTCACCGCCGACGCGCTGTTCACGCTGGCGCTGCGGCCCGAGGTCGACCAGGTCGGCAGCTCCGAAGAGCTAATCAAGCAGATCACCAAGCACTGGACCGGCCAGCCCGCACCGCGCGTGCGGATGCTGCCCAACGTGTACCCGTACGACAAGATGGTCCTCGAAGGCCTCGACACCTGGACGCTGCCGATCGGCGTCGGCGACGACCTCACCCCGGCCACGCTCGACTTCATGAGCGACGTGCACCTGGTGGCGTTCGGCGAGAGCGAGTGCGGCAAGTCGACCCTGCTGCGCCAGATCGCGACCTCCATCACCAAGCGGTACAAGCCGGAAGACGCCAAGATCCTCATCGTCGACCCGAGGCGTGCGCTGCTCGGGGCAGTCACCACACCGCACCTGATCGGCAACGTGAACTCGCTGACCCAGGTCGCCGACTACATGAACGCCATCGCGGCCAAAATGAACGAGCGGCGCCCTCCAGCCGACGTCACCCCGCAGCAGATGCGGGAACGGCCATGGCTCGCCGGGCGCGGCGAATTCTTCCTGATCATCGACGACTACGACATCGTGGCGTCGGCGGGTGCGCACCCGTTGCAGCCGCTGGTGAACTACCTGTTCGAGGCGAAGGACGTCGGCCTGCACCTGATCACGGTGGCCAACGCCAACTGGGGCCGGGCCGGCTACGACCCGGCGCTGTCCCAGCTGAAGTCGGCGGGTGCGCCGTACCTGCTGATGTCGGCGGACAAGAGCCTGAGCAACCCGATGGGCGGGCAGATCCGCAACGAGAAGATGACGGCCGGCCGGGGACGCCTGGTCGGGCGGCGAGGCTGGCGGCTAGTGCAGCTGGCCGACCTGCCGGCCTACTGATCCGGCCTGCTGGTCCGGCCTGCTGGTCCGGCCTACTAATCGGGTCTGCTGGTCCGGCCTGGTCTGCTGATCCGGCCTGGTCTGCTTACTGGTCCTTCGCTGCTTTTTCGGCTGCGAGACGGTCGCGTTCTTCGGCTGCGAGACGGTCGCGTTCTAGGCCCGCAAGACGGTCGCGTTCGCGGGCGAAGGAGCGCTCGATCTCGGCCTCCGCCTCGGTGCGGCCCACCCAGGTCGCGCCCTCGACGCTCTTGCCCGGCTCAAGGTCCTTGTAGACCTCGAAGAAGTGCTGGATCTCCAGGCGGTCGAACTCGGGGACGTGGTGGATGTCGCGCAGGTGCTCCAGCCGCGGATCGTAGGCCGGAACGCACAGCACCTTGTCGTCGCCGCCCTTCTCGTCGCGCATCCGGAACATGCCGATTGCGCGGCAGCGGATCAGGCAGCCGGGGAAGGTCGGCTCCTGGACGAGGACCAGCGCGTCGAGCGGGTCGCTGTCCTCGCCGAGGGTGTGCTCGATGAAGCCATAGTCGGCCGGATACTGGGTCGAGGTGAACAGGGTCCGGTCGAGGCGGATCCGCCCCGTTTCGTGATCCACCTCGTATTTGTTCCGCTGCCCCTTGGGGATCTCAACGGTGACGTCGAAGTCCATCTCCAGCTCCGGTCTGACAGGTATGTTCGGTTCGGCTAGTGTCGCCTAGCCGAAGTGCAAGGCCCAAAGGAGGCTCCGTTGGGGAGGCCAGGTTCACAGTACGGCGAGGAGCCGCCGGCGGAGGCTGGTTTGGCCGGTGATGGTTATCCACAGGCTGCCGAGCAGGGTTTCTCTGGTTTTCCACCCCGTTATCCACAGGTCGGCGGGGTGCAGTCAGCCGCTTTTCCACAAGTTATGCACAGCCCTCCGCCGAGCCCTGTGGATAACTCTGTGGGCAAGCGACGGCGCCGCCGCCGTTGGCCGTGGATAGTCTCCACGGTCCTGGTGTTTGCCCTGGCCCTGTCCGTTGGCGGCCTCGTGATCTTCAAGCCCGATCTGCTGAGCCTGGGTGCCCAGGCCGCGCCGAGCCCATCGGCAGCGGCCGAGGCGCCACCCGCTCCCGTGCTGGCCGCCGCGGCCACCCAGGCTCCGGCGACCTCGCGCCTGGCGGCCCAGCTGGAGCCGCTGCTCGCCGGGACGGTGCTGGGCAACTCCATCCGGGTGTCGGTTGTGGACCTGCGCGGCGGGCGGCCCATCTTCGAGCGCGATCCGGGGGTCGCCACCGTCCCCGCGTCCAACGCCAAGATCGTCACGGCGGTGGCGGTGCTCGGCACGCTTGGGGCGGCGCACCGGATCACCACACACGCGGTGGCCGGGCCGAATCCGGGCGAGGTGGTGCTCGTCGGCGCGGGCGACGCCACGCTTTCGGCCGGACCCGACGGCCCTTACGAGGGCGCGGGAAGGCTGGACGATCTGGCCGATCAAGTCAAAAAGGCCTTGGGGGGTACCGCGCCCACCAAGGTGATCACGGATGGCTCGCTGTATCAGGGTCCGGTCCTCGGCCCCGCCTGGGATCCGGACGCGCCCGACGAAGGGTACGTCTCCAACATCACCGCGCTGATGATCGATGGTGGCCGGGTCGACCCGAAGGACCGCGACGCGCCGTACACCATGAGCCCCGACCCGGAGCTGGCCGCTGGGCAGGCATTTGCCCGGCTGCTCGGCGTCACCGAGGTGACCAAGGGCAAGGCCCCGGCCGGAGCCGCCACCCTCGGCGAGGTCAAATCGGCGCCGATGATCCGCCAGCTTGAGCGCGTGCTGGGCAACAGCGACAACACCCTCGCGGAGTCGCTCGCGCGGCAGGTCGCCGTCGCCAAGGGAAAACCGGCCTCGTTCGACGGGGCGGGCGAGGCGCTTGACCAGGTGCTGACCGAGCTTCAGCTGCCGGCGGGACAATTCGACATGGTCGACGGGTCGGGGTACTCGAGGAACAACAGGCTGAGCCCGTCGGTGCTGACCGGCGTGCTCGCCCGGGCGGCGGACGGCACGCGGCCGGGGCTGTCCGACCTGTTCAACGCCCTGCCCGTGGCCGGATGGTCGGGCTCGATGGACTACCGCTTCGCCAAGCCCGAGGCGGCAGGCGGGCTGGGAGTGGTCCGCGCCAAGAGCGGCACGCTGCGCTCCGTCAACTCGATCTCGGGGATCGTGCAGACGGTCGACGGCGGGCTGATCGCGTTTGCGGTGCTCGCCGAGAACGTGCCGACCTGGCAGCTTCCGGCGCAGGACGCCCTTGACCGGATCGTGGCCCAGATCGCCTCCTGCGGCTGCTCCTGACCCTCCGCCCCATGATCCGGCAATTTGCCTGGCAATCGCCCCCAGCAGGCCTCATGATCCGGCAATTTGCCAGGCAATCGTCCCCGACGAGGCGCCGTTCAGGGTGAGTTGCCTGGCAATCGTCCCCGGTGGGTGGGCGGGGCGGGCGAGCGGGCGGGGTGGGCGGGGTGGGCGGGGCTGATGATCCGGGAATTTGCCTGGCAATCCCGGTGAGTGGGTGGCTTTTTTGGCGGGATTGCCAGGCAAATTGCGCGATCTTGTGGGTTAGCTAGTGCAGGGGAATCCGTTGACAGTGATCAATTCGGGGGAGGGGTTGGCGAGGCCGATGGCGGTGGTCGCGTTGAAGCCGAACATCGCCTGGCCGCCCGGTGTGATCCGGGCGTTGTAGGTCTCGTTCCGAGCGCTCAGGAACGGGCCGGCCTGGGCGGCCCGGGCCATCCAAGCTTCCCGCAGGACCTGGTCGCTGTGGAAGGCGAGCTGGACGGTCCACCCGTCGATGGTCGTGCTGCCCGTGTTGGTGATGTTGACCTGGCCGGTGAAGCCGGTGCCGCCCTGCCAGGTCCCGTAGTTGATGTACGTAACGCGGCAGGCGAGGGTCGCCGCCGGCTGGCCGTCGCCCTGGTCGGCGAGGAACGATGCGATCCAGGCAAGCGCCGAGTTCCAGTTGATCGCCACCTCGTTGGTCGAGTACGACTCGATGTCGTCGACGAAGCAGAACATCGGTGCACACCCCTGCAACAGCTGGGCCGCGAAGGGGTCGTCGAGGAAGGCGTTGGCGCCACCGGAGATCGAACCGGCGGGCGGGTTCGGCAGGCTTTCGTCGGCCTGGTGGGCGAAGATCCGGCTGTGCTGGTTCTGGCTGGTCTTGTCGCCCCAGCCGGTGACATAGGAGTGGTTGAGGGCGTTGCGGCCGAGGATGTAGTCGATGCCCTGGATGGCACCGTCGCGGTAGGCGCGGTTGCCGGTCAGGTCGAAGGCGGTCGCCAGCACCACCAGGTTGTTGATGACGTTGCTGTTGGCGCCCCAGAAGTAGTGGCCGCGGTCGCCCAGCATCGGCAGGCCGTAAGCCTGGGCGTTGAGCGTGGCCAGGTAGGCGTCGGCCGCCGCCGTCACCGACGTGCGGATCCGCTGCCGCTCGGCCGCGGGGATACCACTCGGGACGGTCGCCAGGTCGAGCCGGCCGAGCGCGGCCGTGCCGCCCCAGCTGAAGCCGGATGAGGTGAACACGTCGGCGGTGTGATGCCGCGACGCGCTTACGTCGGTCCAGAAGGCGTTTTCGCCGGTGGTGAGGAACAGCTGTACCGCCGCCCAGTAGAACTCGTCGGTGACGTCGTTGTCGCCATACGTGCCACCGCCGTTGCCGTCGTTCGGGTCCTGGTAGATGGCGGGGTTGGCCTTGGCCGCCGCGTACGCGGACTTGGCCACGCTCAGGCAGCGCCTCGCGAACGCCGCATCGTATGGCGCGTAGATGCGGGCGCATTGGGCCGTGGCCGCGGCAAGGTTCAGGGTGGCGGCCGTGGTCGGCGCGTGCAGTTCCCGCGGCTGCGGGTCGTCCTCGGGCTGCATCGGGATGCCGGTCCAGTTCTGGTCATGGATTTTGGCGTGTGCCATGCCCGCCAGCGGCTTGCCGGCCGGGACCTGCATGCGCATCAAGAATTCGAGCTCCCAGCGTGCCTCGTCAAGGATGTCCGGAACGCGGTTGCCCCTTTCCGGTACCCGCAATGTGGAGTCAGCGAGGGCAGCGCCGTGCCTGGCGGTCGCCGCCGTCTTGGCGCGCTCGAACGTGCTGAGCAGCTGGTAGGTGGCGATCCCGCCGTTGACGACGTATTTGCCGTGGTCGCCCGCGTCGTACCAGCCGCCCCTGACGTCAAGGCGGTAGTCGCAGACGCCTGCCTTGCACGGGACGCTGGTGTCGCCCTGGTTCGGTGCTACACCAACATGTCCGGCTGGGCGGGCGTACTGGGCGCCCACGAGGTTGCCGTCGATGGCGATGCCGCTGCGCTGGATGTAGAAGAACTGCAACGCATCCGAGCGTAGCCGCTGGTAGATGTCGCCGGAGATGTCGAACGGGTGGCTGGTTTCGCCGTCAGCGCTGAGCTTGTACCCGGCGCCGACGGTGACGAAGGAGCTGAAGTCGACGGTGTGGACGTTCTGTCCGGAGGCGGCGTCCACCCCGCGCGGGCTGGTCTGGCCTTGCGCCACAACGGTTCCGGAGGCGTTGGTGAGTTGCCACGCCACCGCCGAGGTCGCCGCGGTCACGATGGTCGCGCGCTTGGGCCCGTGCGGCAGGTAGCCGACCTGGTTGACCCGCACCCGCGGTCCGGTGTCGGGCACGTACGGCGGTTCCTCCTCGCCACCGAGCAGCGAGACGTTGTCGATGCAGATCCGGTAAGGAGAAGGTACTGCGCCGACGTGGAAGACGACCTGGCCGTTCTCACTCGTCACCGGGGAGGTGAAGGTGTAGGTGTACCGCGTGATCTCGGGGGTGAGCGCGACCGCCTCGGACAGCGCCGAGGTGAAGGGTTCCTCGCCAAGCTGCACCGCGGTCCGGATGCCGGACGCGGGGACCCCGCTGGCGTCGAACGAGTAGGTGTACTGCGTGCCCGCGACCAGCGGCACGTTGTTCTGGCCGATGCCCGCGTCCCACGGGTTGACCAGGCCGCCGGGGACGTCGGCGCACAACTGTCCGTTCACGACACCGGAAGTGTTTGTGCCGTAGGCGAACCAGCCGAGCATGCCCTGGGCGAAGTCGCCGTTCTCGACCTGCTCGGCACCGCCGCCTCCGGGCGGGGTGTCGCTGGTCAGGGAGACGTTGTCGAGGCAGAACGTGAACGCGCCGGCGCCGCCGCCGAGCTGGAAGGTGAAGACGCCGTTGGCGGAGTCGACGTGGCCGTTGAACTGGTAGTTGAAGGTCTGCGGCTGTGGGGTCAGCGCGATCCGCTGCGACAGCGCGGTGCTGAACGGCGCCTCGTTGAGCTGGACGTTGGCGTTGACCGAGACCGCGACGCTGGCGGAGGCGGTGAAGGTCAGGACGTAGGGGGCGCCGTCGACCAGCGGGACGTCACTGTGCCCGATGCTTGCGTCCCAAGGGTTTGTGGTGCCGCCGGGCACCTGGGAGCAGAGCTGGCCTTCTACGGCTGAGGTCGGTACGTTTCCCGAATCCCACCAGGGGGCGGTCGTGCTGTCGAAGGTGCCGTTGTCGATGTGCTCGACCGGTTCGGCTTGGGCTGGGGCGGGGGCGAGGCCGATGGCTGCCACCAGGACGGTGGTGGCGGCCGCGACGCTTATCCTCCTGATCGGTGAGTACATGAAGCATCTCGCATTCAGGGCGGGCGATGGAAGCGCTCCCATCGTCCGGTGCGGCCGCTGTCGATGTCAAGAGCTGCGCAGCACGCCCGAGATCCGCGTGACCGAGATCCCGCCCGGCAGCATGGTCGGGCCCTGCCCGTGCCACGCGGTGACCAGGGCATCCAAGGCGGCGACATGGCGATGGGAAAGCGCGGCCCCGGGCGCGCCAAGCGAAGCCGCCCAGGAATGCAGCACGCGCGTCCTCACCGGGTCGGGCAAAGCTGAAAGCGCCGCAACCGAAAGACCGCCGTCCACGATGGACTGTCCTAACGCGACGGCGGCGAGAGCGTCGAGATGAGCCGAATCCGCGGCGATCAGCGATGCGGTTCTGGCGAGATTGGGTACCACATCAGGTCCCAAAGCCTTTAAAAGAGCCGGCATTGCGTCGTGACGGACCCGGGCACGCGCATACGAGGGGTCCGCGTTGTGCGGATCCTCCCAGGGGACAAGGCCCTGAGCCGCACAAGCGGCACGGCACGTCTCCCGCGAGATGCCCAGCAGCGGCCGCCGGAACTCGACCCCGTCGATGACGCGGGCTGCGGGCATGCCGGAAAGGCCGCGCGGCCCGGCTCCCCGGGCGAGCGCCAGCAGCACCGTCTCGGCCTGGTCGTCCTGGGTGTGGCCGAGCAGCACCGCCCGCGCGCCCAGCCGCCGGGCCGCCTCGGCGAGCGCGGCATAGCGGGCCTCGCGCGCGGCGGCCTCGGGACCGCCGGGGCCGTTGACGTCGACGGTCAGTACCTCGGCCGGCTCCAGCCCCACCGACGATCCCCACAGCGCCACCGCCGCCGCCCGCTCCGCCGACCCGGCCTGCAGCTGGTGGTCGACGGTGAGCAGCCCGGCCCGCTTGCCGTCGCGAGGGGCGGCGAACGCCACGGCCGCGGCCAGCGCCAGCGAGTCGGCCCCACCCGACGTGGCCGCAAGGACGAAGTCACTGTCCAATGTCGACGCCCGCACCGCGAGCCGGACGGCCGCAACCGCAGGATCAAGGCGTGACACGCGCGATCCACGCGTCCGGATCGGACAGCTCCCCGATCCGGGGCAGCGTCTCCGCCGACGTGAACACCTGGTTGAACCGCTCCATGCCGACCCGATCGATGATGTGCGACACGAACTTGCGCCCCTGCGCGTACTGCTTGAGCTTGACGTCCATGCCGAACAGCCGCCGCAGGTACTGCTCCAGCGGGCTGGCCGTGTTGCGCCGCCGGTCGAAGCCGGCGCGGATCTGGGCGACCGTGGGGATCACCTCTGGCCCGACGCCGTCCATGACGTACTCGGCGTGGCCCTCAAGCAGGGTCAGGATGCAGGTCAACCGGTCGAGGACCACCTTCTGCTCGGGCGTCTGCATCACGTCGAGCAGTGTGGCACCGTCCTGCCCGCGGGCGGCGTCCATGAGCTTGCCGGCGGCGCGCCACAGCTGCGTCGACGGTTCGGAGGCGTCTATGTACGCCCTGACCTCGGACAGGAAGTGGCCGCGCAGCCACGGCACCGCCGTGAACTGGGTCCGGTGCGTCATCTCGTGGATGCACACCCACAGCCGGAAATCCCTCGGCTGGGCCCGCAGCTTCCGCTCGACCCCGACGATGTTGGGGGCGACAAGGAGCAGCTGCCCGGGGTCGCGCTCGAACACGTCATACTGCCCCAGCACCTTGCCGGACAGGTACGCGAGCAGCGCCCCCGCCTGAACCCCCGCGATCTTGGAGCTGACCGCCGCGCCCATCACCGGTGCCTTGCGCAACAGCTTGTCCGCCAACGGGTTGACCACGGTCTTCAGCCCGGCGATGTTGACCGCGGCCCATGTCGGCCGGTCAACTACCTTGACACCCCCGTCTTCCAGCACGGGCGTCAGGCCGGTATGCGTGGCGACGTGCCCGGCGGCCTCGACAGCGAGCACTCTGAGCTGGGCAACCACCGACGTGGCCTCGTCGAGCGAGACCGATGGGCCGGTCGGGCCCAGGCGGGCGGCGGTCGAGGTGGCCAGATCCCAGTCCACAAGTGCCATACAACGACAGTACTGTGTCTTCATGAGGCCGCCGGTTTTCAGTAGTAATGGGGTTGTTGCGACGAGCCAGCCGCTTGCGGCGCAAGTGGGCCTGTCGATCCTGCGGGAGGGCGGCAGCGCGGTCGACGCGGCGGTCGCGACCGCCGTGGCCCTGACCGTGGTCCAGCCCGGCTCCAACGACATCGGCGGAGACCTGTTCGCCCAGGTGTGGGACGGCGAACGGCTGCACGGAATCAACGGGTCGGGCCGGACACCGGCGGCGCTGACCCTGGAGTATGTCAAGGCCAAGGCGGAGGAGCCGGGGCAGGCGCTGGGCGGGGCGCAGGCCGGTGCCCAGCTCGCGCCGCCGACCCGGGGCTGGACTCCGGTGACCGTGCCGGGTGCCCCCGCCGGCTGGCGTGACCTGCACGAGCGTTTCGGCCGGCTGCCCTTCGAGCGCCTGTTCATCGATGCGATCCGCTATGCGGAGGAGGGTTTCCCGGTCTCACCCACGGTCGCCGCGGGCTGGGCCCGGGCGCAGGCGGCGGCGCCTGACCTGCCGGAGACTCGCGCGTGGCACGAGGTCTACGGCCGGGTGCCCAAGGCGGGGGAGATCCATCGCAACCCCGGCAAGGGCCGGGCCCTGCGGCTCATCTCGGGCAGCCGCGCCGCCGACTTCTACTCCGGCGAGATCGCCGACGCGCTTGACGACTTCGCGCGCAGCACCGGCGGGCTGCTGACAAAGGCCGACCTGGAGGAGCACGCGGGCCAGTGGGTCGAGCCGATGAGCGCGGACTACCGCGGCTACACCATCCACGAGCTGCCGCCCAACGGGCAGGGCGTGGCGGCGCTTGAGGCGCTGGCGATCCTGAACGGCATGCCGGGGCACGGGCTGCACGAGCAGATCGAGGCGATGAAGCTCGGGTTCGCCGACGCTCACGCCTACTGCGCCGACGGCGCCGACATGACCCGGTTCCTTGACAAGGCCTACATCGAGGGCCGGATCAGCCTGATCGGCGAGCAGGCGGGCGAGCCCGGTCCGGGCGACCCGATGCGGGGTGGCACGGTCTACCTTGCGACAGCCGACGCCGACGGCATGATGGTCAGCCTCATCCAGTCCAACTACATGGGCTTCGGCTCGTACGTCGTCCTCCCCGAGTACGGCTTCGGCCTGCAGAACCGCGGCGCCGGACTATCTCTTGTGGACGGTCACCCGAACGCCGCCGGGCCGCGCAAGCGCCCGTTCCACACCATCATCCCGGGCTTCCTCACCCGCGACGGCCAGGCGGTCGGCCCGTTCGGCGTGATGGGCGGGCACATGCAGCCGCAGGGGCACCTGCAGATGGTGCTGGCCACGGTCGACGATCACCTGGATCCGCAGGCGGCGCTGGGCCGGCCGCGCTGGTACTGGCAGGCGGGCAAGCGGCTGTTCGTCGAGCGGGACCTGGAAGGCGTCGATGACCTGCGCCGCCGCGGCCACGAGGTGACCGTGACCGACGACCGCGGCCTTTTCGGCATGGGCCAGGCGATCTGGCGGTTATCCGACAGCGTCTATGTGGCGGGGAGTGAGCCCCGAGCCGATGGGCAGGCCGCCGCCTGGTAGGGCTTGAGTCGTTGTCCGGTTTGTGAGACTACCGGCGATCTTAGGGCTGATGATTCTGGCGACCCTGACCCAGGTGACGGTCAGCGGCGAGGCGCACCCGGCGCCCGGAAAGCCTGACGAGAAACTGCATCCGGTCGCGCGTGACGCGGCCGGCCGGACCCCGACGAGCCGCTCGGCGCGCACCGACCGGACCCTGCTGGGGCGCACCGACACCGACCCGATCCCGGTGATCGTCAAGCTCGACCACGACCCGGTGGCCAGCTACCGGGGCGGCATCCCGGGTTTCGCCGCGACCAGCCCGTCCGCGACCGGGCGGCGCCTGTCGCACAGCGACGCCGAGGTCGCCTACGAGCGCTACCTGGAGCAGCAGGAGCAGCGGTTCACCGAGGCGCTCACGCGGCGGCTGCCCGCGGCGCGCGTCGGCCAGCGCCTGCGCACCGTCTACGGCGGGGTCGCGGTCACGGTCCCGGCCAACCGGATCAAGGATCTGCTGGAGCTCGACGACGTGGTCGCGGTGCAGAAGGACGAGCTGCGCCAGCCGCTGACCGACTCGTCGGCCGCTTTCATCGGCGCCGACCGGGTGGAACGCGACCGGCGTGCTGGGCGGGGGGTTGTCGTCGGGGTGCTTGACACGGGAGCGTGGCCCGAGCATCCGTCTTTTGAGGACCAGGGCAATGTGGGTACCCCACCCCGCCGCCTCGACGGCAGACCTCGCGAGTGCGACTTCGGCGACGGCTTCCGGTGCAACAACAAGCTCATCGGCGGGCAGGCGTTCCTCGACTCCTACCTGTCGGTCAACAACGACGAGACGTTCCGCACCGCGCGCGACTCCGACGGGCACGGCACGCACACCGCTTCGACCGCGGCCGGCAACCTGGTGGAGAAGGTGTCGGTGTTCGGTGTGGACCGGGGGCCGATCCGCGGTGTGGCGCCCGGTGCCTGGGTGAGCGTCTACAAGGTGTGCGGCATGCGCGGCTGCATGTCGTCGGATTCGGCGATGGCGGTGGCGCAGGCGATCCGCGACGGGGTGGATGTGATCAACTTTTCCATCTCGGGCGGGACCGACCCGTTCACCGACCCGGTGGAGATGGCGTTCCTGGACGCCTACGCCGCGGGCGTCTTCGTCGCCGCGTCGGCGGGCAACGCCGGTCCGGGCGCGGGGACGGTCAACCACCTCTCGCCGTGGGTGACGACGGTCGCCGCGTCGACGCAGCTCCGCGAGTTCGCCTCGACGCTGGCGCTCGGCGACGGCAAGACCTTCGACGGCGCGTCGATCACCGACGGGGTGGGTCCGGCGCCGGTGGTACGCAACGGCAAGTGCCTTGAGCCGGCGAAGCCGAACTCGTTCACCGGCAAGATCGTGGTGTGCGAGCGGGGTGGCAACGCGCGCGTGGAGAAGGGCTGGAATGTCCTCAAGGGCGGGGCGGTCGGGATGATCCTCTACAACCCCACTCTGCAGGACGTGGAGACCGACAACCACTGGCTGCCCACCGTGCACCTGCCCGACGCGGCGGTCCTGCCGCACCTCGCCGACGGCACCACGGCGACGATCGGCAAGTCGCAGCGGCGCGACGGCAAGGGCGACGTGATGGCGGGCTTCTCCTCGCGCGGACCGGCGGGGCTTGCGCTCAAGCCGGACGTCACGGCGCCGGGCGTCCAGATCCTCGCGGGGCACACACCGGTACCCGATGAAACCACCGGCGGACCGCAAGGTGAGCTGTTCCAGGCCATCGCCGGCACGTCAATGTCTTCTCCCCACGTCGCGGGGGCCGCGGCGCTGCTGGCCAGTGTCCGTCCGAACTGGACGCCAGGGCAGATCAAGTCGGCGCTGATGACCACCGCCACGACCGAGGTGGTCAAGGAGGACCTGGCCACGGCCGCCGACCCGCTTGACATGGGCGCCGGGCGGATCGCCGTCGACCGGGCAGCGCGCGCCGGGGTGACCATCTCGGAGACCGCCGACCGGATGCTGCGCTTCGCCGACGACGAGATCCGCTCGGTCGACCTGAACCTGCCGTCGATCAACATGCCGGTGATGCCGGGACGCCTTGCCACGACACGGGTTCTGAGCAACGACACGGGCACCGCGGTCACCTACGCGGTCAAGTCGAGCGACAGCGCCGTCACCGTCGACCGTGCCTCGGTGACGGTGCCCGCGCACGGGACGGCCGAGCTGAGGGTGACCGTCTCGTCGCGCGCCAACGACTCGCAGTGGCGCTTCAGCGAGGTCAGCCTGACCCCGCGCTCGGGCAACCTGCCCGCGCTGCACCTGCCGGTCGCGTTCCGGCCGATGCAGGGCAGGATCACCCTGTCCAGCGGCTGCGACCGGCCCACGGTCACGATCGGCCACGCCGCCGCTTGCCACGTGCGCGTGACGAACACCGGCTACGAGGACACCGAAGCCACCGTCACCAGCAAGTTCGACGACGCGCTGCGGCCCATTCTGGGACCGACCTCGCGGCAGGCGGCTTTGCCGGGCATCCGCCCCGGCGTCCCGAAGCTGTCCAACCTGGACGATCGGCGCTATCGCTCGCTCGGCGTGGAGCCCGACCCCGTCGGCGACGAGGAGATGCTGACCTACGACACGTCGCCGTTCACCTTCGCCGGCCAGACCCACCGGCGGATCAGCGTGTCCGCCAACGGTTACGTGGTCGTCGGCGGCGGCACGGTCCAGGACATCCGCTCCGAGGCGCCCTTGAAGGCGGGTGACGAGCGGCCGAACAACCTCCTCGCTCCCTATTGGACAGACCTCGACGGCACGGGTGAGCAGGGCGTGCGGGTGGCGAACGTGCAGCAGGACGGGCACGGCTGGCTCGTCGTCGACTGGCACGTCAAGCACTACGGCATCGGCCGCAAGGCGCACTTCCAGCTGTGGATAGGCACGGGAGACACCGAGCGGATCCGCTTCGCCTACGACGCCAAGGCGCTGCCGGGCGGCGCCAAGCAGTTCGCCGTCGGGGCCGAGAACGCTTTGGGCGCCGGGGTTTTGCGGTCCGATGAGCCATCGGCGGACATCGCCGTCACGACCAGCGGCTTCCAGCCCGGCGGCACGCTGGAGTACACCGTGCCGGTGCAGGGGGTCGCGCCCTCGGCCGCGGCATCGTTTTCAACATCCATGAATTCTCCGGGGGTACCGGGAACCACGATCGTGCACACGAAACTTGCCGTGGTCAGCCCCTGAACGCCTGCCGGTAGTGCTGCGGTGTCGTGCCCGCGCGCTTGCTGAAGTGGTGCCGCAGCACAGCCGCGTCACCGAAGCCGGCGCGCGCCGCGACCTGCTCCACCGGCAGGTCGGTCTCCTCCAGCAGGCGCCGGGCGAAAAGCACCCGCTGGTGGGTCAGCCAGTCGTGCGGGGACACGCCCACCTGCGCCCGGAACCGGCGCGCGAACGTGCGCGGGGCCATGTGCGTGCGCTGCGCCAGATCCTCGACGGACAGCTGCTTGTCCAGATTGGTCAACAGCCACTCAAGCAGCGGCTGCAGCGTGTCGCAGTCGGTGCGCTCCGGGATCGGTGCCTCGATGAACTGGGTCTGCCCACCGGCGCGGTGCGGCGGCACCACCATGCGGCGGGCGAGCTTTGTCGCCACATTGGAGCCGTGCTCCTGCCGGACCAGGTGCAGGCACGCGTCGATGCCCGCAGCGGTGCCGGCCGAAGTGATCACCCTTCCGTCCTGGATGTAGAGCGCGTCCGGTACCACATGAGCATTTGGATAACGCGCTGAAAGCTCGTCTGCCCACTTCCAGTGAGTCGTGCAGCGACGGCCGTCGAGCAGCCCGGCCTGGCCGAGGGCGAAGGCGCCGGAGCAGACCGACAGGATCCACGCGCCGCGCTCGGCGGCGCGGCGCAGAGCCTCGACCGCGGCGTCCGGCAACGGCGTGTTGACCGGGTGGGCGGGGACGGCGACGAGGTCGGCGGTCTCGACCGGGCCAAGGTCGCTGTGCGGGATGACGGTAAAGCCGGAACGGCTCGTCACGGGCTTGCCGTCGACGGAGCACAGGGAGAAGTCATAGAGCGGGAAGCCATCGGCCTCCCGGTCGGTCCCGAACACCTCGCACAGCACGCCGAGTTCGAACGCCGCTATTTCGTCGAAGGCGAGCACCGCCACCTTGGTGAGCATGTGAGCGACGTTACCCCTACGGTGGCAGAAATTCGAGGGACTGTGGCATATCTGCCACTGTTAGGGGCAGACATGGGGGATGACACTTACTTCATGACAGCTTTACTACTGCTAGTCCTGTTCCTGGTGGTAGCGGGGATCGCCGGAAACCTGGGCCTGATCAAGACGAATTCCGACCCCGAGCACCCGGAGCCGCCGTTCATCCGGCACTCTTGACCACATGGGCTGGTACGACGCGGACATCGAGCGTGTGATCATCACAGAGGACGAGATCCGCTCCAAAACCACTGAACTAGCGAAGCAGGTCGCAGCCGACTACGCAGCGGTTGACGGCCTGCTTCTCGTTTGCGTCCTAAAAGGCGCAGTCATGTTCATGGCAGACTTCTCCCGCGCGCTCGGCGCCATCGGTGGCCCGCCGGCCGAACTGGAGTTCATGGCCGTCTCCTCGTACGGCCAGGGCACGACCTCCTCCGGCGTCGTGCGCATCCTCAAGGACCTCGACCGCGACATCGCCGGCAAGCACGTGATCGTGGTGGAGGACATAGTCGACTCTGGCCTGACCCTCAGCTGGCTGCTCAAGTACCTCGAGTCCCGCTCTGCCAAGACAGTCGACGTGGTCGCTCTCTTCCGCAAGCCCGAGGCGATCAGGGTGCCCGTGCCGGTGAAATACGTCGGGTTTGATATCCCAAGTGAGTTTGTGGTGGGCTATGGGCTCGACTACAACGAGCGTTACCGCGAAGTTCCGTTTGTCGGCATCCTCCGATCGGATGTCTATACGCGGTAGTGTTCGCTGTGGGCGAAAGGGCCCTGTGAATATCCTGAACCTTGCGTCGTGGGAGTCCGTGCGTTAATGAATGGTGGCCTCGCACGGTGTACCTTCGACTGAGCTGACCCGCGATGGTGAGACGTCCCGCAGACTTCTTATCATCGGCCCTCTACCGATCAGGACCCGATAAGCAGCATGGAGCGAACGCGAATCTTCCGCAGGCCCATCTTTTGGATTTTGGTGGTCATCGCTGGCGCCTTCCTCGTCAGCCAGATGTTCACCAGCGGCCCGACCTACAAGGACGTCGACACGTCCTTCGCCCGTGAGCAACTGAGCAAGGGCGGGATCAAGAAGGCCCTGATCCTTGACAAGGAGCAGGTCCTTCAGCTGGAGCTAGACCAAAAGATCACGTTGCCTGACAAGTCGGAGTCCGACCGGATTCAGACTCAGTACCCCGGCGCGGTCGGGGGCGATATGTACAGGGACGTGGCCGCCGCCAAAGACAGCGGCCGCATCAGCCAGTCCTTCGACACCGAGGTGACGAAGGAGAGCATGCTGCTCTCGCTGCTGCTCAACCTGCTCCCCATCGCGATCCTCGTCATCCTGCTGCTGTTGTTCATGTCGCAGATGCAGGGCGGCGGCTCCCGCGTGCTCAACTTCGGCAAGTCCAAGGCCAAGCTGGTCAGCAAGGACACACCCAAGACCACCTTCGCCGACGTCGCCGGGGCCAATGAGGCCGTGGAGGAGCTCCACGAGATCAAGGACTTCCTGCAGAATCCGGCGAAGTATCAAGCCCTGGGCGCCAAGATCCCCAAGGGCGTGCTGCTGTTCGGCCCGCCCGGAACGGGCAAGACCCTGCTGGCGCGCGCCGTCGCGGGCGAGGCCGGGGTGCCGTTCTACTCGATCTCCGGTTCGGACTTCGTCGAGATGTTCGTCGGTGTCGGTGCCTCCCGGGTGCGTGACCTGTTCGAGCAGGCCAAGGCGAACGCCCCGGCCATCGTCTTCGTCGACGAGATCGACGCCGTCGGCCGCCACCGTGGCGCCGGCCTCGGCGGTGGGCACGACGAGCGCGAGCAGACCCTCAACCAGCTGCTGGTCGAGATGGACGGCTTCGACGCCAAGGGCGGCGTGATCCTCATCGCCGCCACCAACCGCCCCGACATCCTCGATCCCGCCCTGCTGCGTCCCGGCCGGTTCGACCGCCAGATCGCCGTCGACACCCCGGACATGGAGGGCCGCAAGTCGATCCTGCGGGTCCACGCCAAGGGCAAGCCGTTCACGCCCGACGTTGACCTTGACACGATCGCCCGCCGCACGCCGGGCTTCACCGGCGCAGACCTCGCCAACGTGATCAACGAGGCGGCCCTGCTCACCGCCCGCCAGGACAAGCGCGCCATCGGCGACGAGGCCCTGGAGGAGTCGATCGACCGCGTGATCGCCGGACCGCAGCGGCGGACCAGGGTCATGTCCGACCACGAGAAGAAGATCACCGCGTACCACGAGGGCGGTCACGCCCTGGTGGCCTGGGCGCTGCCGCACTCCGCGCCGGTGCACAAGGTGACGATCCTGTCCCGCGGCCGGTCGCTAGGTCACACGCTGGTGCTCCCGGTCGAGGACAAGTACACCCAGACCCGCGCCGAGATGGTCGACACCCTTGCCTATGCGCTGGGTGGCCGGGCTGCCGAGGAGCTGGTCTTCCACGAGCCCACCACCGGCGCCGGCAACGACATCGAGAAGGCCACCGCCATCGCCCGCGCGATGATCACCCAGTACGGCATGAGCGCCAAGCTCGGCGCCGTGAAGTACGGGACCAGCGGTGACGAGCCCTTCCTCGGCCGCAGCTACGGCCACGAGAAGGACTACTCCGACGCCATCGCCGCCGAGATCGACGCCGAGGTCCGCGCGCTGATCGAGCTGGCCCACGACGAGGCGTACGAGATCCTCGTCGAGTACAGGGACGTGCTTGACAACATCGTCCTGGAGCTGATGGAGAAGGAGACCATCTCCACCCAGGACATGGCCCGCATCGCCGAGCGTGTCGTCAAGCGGCCGCCGCTGGCCCCGTACAACGGGTTCGGCAAGCGCGCCCCGTCCACCCAGCCGCCGGTACAGACACCGTCCGAGCTTGGAAAAGAGGACGCCGGGGCACCCGCCAGCACGGCCGCTACGGCCAGCACGGCAACCCCGGCGACCCCGGCCCCGGCTGAGAGCACAAGCTGAACACCGACGACGACGAGCTGGACTTCCACGCCGCCCGACTGATCGACGGCTCCTCCACCGGTGTCCCGGTGGAGGAGACGGTCGACCTCAAGCGGATCGAGGCCGCGGTGCGGGAGATCCTGCTCGCGCTCGGCGAGGACCCTGACCGCGACGGTCTGCAAAAGACACCGGCGCGGGTGGCCCTGGCGTATGCCGAGCTGTTCGCCGGGCTGCGGGTCGACCCGGCCAAGGTCCTCAAGACCACGTTCGAGGCCGACCACGACGAGTTCGTACTGGTCAAAGACATCGAAGTGTTCTCGCTATGTGAACATCATCTGCTGCCGTTCAAGGGTGTGGCCCACGTCGGGTACGTGCCGGGTGAGGACGGCCGGATCACGGGGCTGTCAAAGCTGGCACGCCTGGTGGAGGTGTATGCCCGCCGGCCCCAGGTGCAGGAGAGGCTGACGTCGCAGATCGCTGACCTGCTGGAGAAGCAGCTTGGCGCCCGCGGCGTGATCGTGGTGCTCGAGTGCGAGCACATGTGCATGGAGATGCGCGGCATCCGCAAGCCGGGGTCGCGGACGGTGACGAGCGCGATCCGGGGTGGCCTGAAGACCGACCCGAAGACCCGGGCCGAGGCGCTGTCACTTATCAACGCACGATAGGCGGATTCCGAGTCCGATCAGGATGGTGCCGGTGAGGGTGTCGACCGTGCGCCGCAAGCGTGCCGCGGCCCGCGTGCCACCCGACCACCAGCGGCGGCTCAAGCCGACGCCGCCGATGATGAGCCCGAACCACAGCATCGACTCGATGTCGTGCACCAGGGCGAGCAGCAGCCCCATGGGTAGCGCGGGCACGTCCGGCGGCAGGAACTGGGGCAGCATCGCCACGTAGAAGACGCCCACCTTGGGGTTGAGCAGGTTGGTGGCGAAGCCCTGCAGGAACGAGCGGCCGGCCGGCGCGGCGGGCAGATCCTGTGCGAGCAACCGCTTGCGGAAGGCGTCGCGCAGCATGCGAACACCAAGGTAGATCAGGTAGATGGCGCCCGCGATCCGCATGACCGTGTACGCGGTGCGGGAGGCGGTCAGCAGCACCGAGATGCCGGCGGCCGCCCCGGCACCCCAAATCAAAGCGCCGCAACAGATCCCGGCTGCGGTGGCGTACGCGTGGCGGCGGCCGCGGGCGATGGCGACACGCAGGACGAGGGCGGTGTCCGCGCCCGGGATGATCGTGAGCAGGCCGGCGACGGCGGCGAAAGAGGCGACGGCGACCAGGACGTCCATCAGATCACCAGGAACAGGATCGCGGCGATAAGCGCCGGGGCAAGGGTGACCAGCAGGCCGGTCTTTGCCGTCCGGGGCTTGCGCGGATGCACCAGGCTCACGACCGCCACGGCCATGCCCCACAGCGTCACGGCCATGGTCAGCCCGCAGGCGAACGCATAGAACTCGCGCGTGCGCGGGTCGGCGAGCAAAGCGAAGACCACCTGGACGATCATGGCGAGGGCGCCGGCCGGGCCGTAGATGAGCAGGTTCTGCTTGAGCTGACCGGGCTCCGGCTCGTCGAGGCGGGCAAGGGCGCTGTCGGCGACGTCCACTTCGGAGCGTGCCTGGCGGAGCGCGGTGAGCACGACGTGCGGGCCGCCCTCGACGGCCTGCGCGGCGGCGTGCTGCTCGACCGGGCCCGGTACCAGCGCGGGCGGGGCAACACTTGCCTGCAACGCCGACTCCAGCAGCCTGCCTGCCTGGATCGCCAGGCGGGCCTGGACGTTGGGCAGCTCGCTGCGGGCGGTGGCGACCGCTTCGGACTCGGCCGCGGCGGCCTGGGCGGCCTCGCGCCGGACGGTGTCGAGGCGGTGGGCGGCGGCTAGATACTCGGTCCAGGCGGCGGTCTTGTCGCTCACGGGATTCGCTCCGGATCGGGGTCGGGGGCGGTTGTAGGGGTGGTGGCGGTTGTAGGGGTGGTGGTGGTGGCGGTGCGGGGGCCGGGCACGGCGGCGTGGACCAGCGGTGGTGCGGAGGAGGGTTCGCGGGCCTGCCACAGGCGCTGCCGCAGGGCGGAAAGGACCTGGGTGTCGACGTGCGGGTCGGGGAAGCGGACTGTCTTTTCGTGGCCGCGGGTCGCGCCGCGGGGGCCGCCCAGACCGCCGGCCGTGTTGACCACCGCCACGCCCAGCGGCAGGCTCGCCGCCGAGTCGTTGGTCGCCTCAAGCACGTCACCGCCGCCTGGCAGCGCCACGCGGACCAGGAACTGGCCGAACAGGGGGCTGCTGCGAGGGGCGTGGGAGCACATCACCAGATGAATGCCGACGGAACGGCCCTGCCGGGCGGCTGATTCGAGCAGCGCGGCGGACTGAATGGCGACTTCGTCTGTACCCCCCAGAAGATTTTGAAATTCGTCGACGACACAGACGATCCTCGGGATCAGGGCGCCCGCGGAGCGCAACTGCCCGAACCGGGACACGCCCGCGTCGTTGAGCAGGGCCAGGCGGCGGACCAGCTCGCGGTCGAGGGAGCGCAGCACGGCCAGGCCGTCGGCGCGGTCGCCGCCGACGCCCACCTCGATCGCGTGCGGCAGCCACGACGGATCCTCGTCGGTGGGGGTGAACTGGCGCAGCGAGCCGGCGCCGGTCATGTCCAGCAGGTACAGCTGCAGCTCGTCCGGATCGTAGCGAGTGCACAGTCCATAAAGGACGTTGAGCAGGAACGCCGTCTTGCCTACGCCGACGCGCCCGCCCACCAGCCAGTGCGGTGTCAAATCGGTAAAGTGCAGCGAGACCGGGGTGTCGCCGGACAGGCCGACCGTGGTGGAAAGCCCCTCACCGGACGACTCGGCCCACCACTGATCCGGATCGGGCAAAAGGTCCATCATATGGGTGCTGCCTTGCGCCGCGCACCGCTGCGCCAGCTCGCCGCAGACCCGATGCACCAGGTCAGGGCCGGGATCCGGATCAAGCTGGACGGGGACGGACAGGCCGGTCCAGTTCTCCGAAGGGCTCGGGGCGGCCGGCGGCGCGCTGGTGGCGAACGGCATGCCGCCCAGCAGCGTGTGCGTGGTGCGCAGGCTGACGTGGGTGCACGACTGAAGCGGAGCGGCCGGCAGCCGCGGACCCACCGGCAGCGGCGGCCAGCCCGCGATAATCAGGTGCAGGCCGGCGGGCGGGCCGAGATGCGCCAAGGTCGCGATGCGCGCCATCTCCTCACCCGTCACGGCGGAGGGAAGAGACGCGATCACCAGCAGCATCGTGCAGTCACGGCGGCGCGGCTTGGTGGCCGGGCGGCGCCTGCTGTCCGGCTGGCCCGGACGCACCCAGTGCTCCGCCTCGGCGAGCACAGACCGCAAACCCTCGCGATCGGAGACCGCGGGCGGCATCACGCCCGCGTCAGCGAGAGCATGAAATGGGGCAAAAAGCGAACCGCCGACGGCGTCGACAGCACGGACGATCAGCGTGCCGGCGGGCGCGGTGGCAAGGAGGCGGACAAGGACGCAGCGCAGCGCCCCCGCGACCCGCGGATCGCGAGAATCGGCGCTGAAGGTGAGATGACCCGCCCCCAGCAGCGGGATCACCGCCGGGAACTCGACGTCGTCGAGCGGCTGGCCCACGCCGACCCGCACGAACTGCGGCCGGCGAAGCTCACCCAGCGGACCCGGATCGTCACCGGGAGCCAGTGGCGCGCCCAGCCAGCCCGGGGCAAGCTTGGCCGCGGCCTCGCGAAGCCGCATCGACAGGTCATGCTGCTCGGCAACATCGTTGCGGGGCAGGGGCACGTGGCCGTCAAGCGCCCGCGCCGCCGCCTGCACCAGCGCAGCGGCATGACGGTGCAAAGATGCGGCCTGATCGAGGCGATCATTCGCGTGTGCCACGTGAGCACCCCCGGGGGAGAAGTTTCTTCGCGAATCTAACGCTTGAATACGACAGTTGGTGTCTGTCAGCTGTTCGAGAGATAGTCAATGAATTTGGCTCTGATCATGGGCTCCTGGTCGCCGTAGCGATGGCCGGTCATCTCCCGCCACAGTTGGACCGTGTCGTCGATGGCGGCGCCGATGTCGGCAAGCTCCCGCTCCTCGGTCTCCGGAGCGGTCGGCAGGTGGGTGAAAAGATCCCAGAAGAAGCCGATGTCACGCTCCTCGCGCGCCTTGGCGAAAGCCTTTTCCCGTAACTGTTCCGTCGACAGTTTGTCCAGCTCGTCAAAGTCGGTCACCCTTGAAGCTTAAGCATGGGTCGTGCGTGCGGTTGTATTCTCACTGAATGTCAATGCCCCTCTTTCTTCGTGTCGCCACGGCCATACTGGCGACCGGAACACTGGCGGCCGGGGGCGGTGCCGCTAACGCGTCGCCGAATGCGTTCGGCGCCAACGCTTCCGGGACGGTCTTCAACCCGAACCCGGTGCAACAACTAGGATTGCAGAACCTTACCGACCTGAAAGACGCCGACGCCGCGGTGTTCGGCCCGGCATACCGGCGGGTGGTGCTGACCGACCTCGACGGTAGTGGAAGGCTGACCGGCCGCTACGTCCGGGTCAAGAGCGAAACCGGCAAGGCCGCGGAGGCGGTCGGCGGCCAGTTCCCCGACTTGAAGCGTGACACCGACCAGTTCGAGCAGGTGATGGGGTACTACTGGGTGACCACCGCCCAGAAATACTTGCAACACCTGGGTTTCGGGCCCACACTCCGCCCCGTGAACCAGCGCCAGATCGAGCTGCGGATCAACCAGTTCGGCGGCGACAACTCGTTCTTCCGGCCCAACAAAGCCGACATCACCCTCGGCAAGGGTGGCGTCGACGATGCCGAGGACG
>DASUXL010000279.1:0-7094 GCA_036377915.1 Candidatus Limnocylindrales bacterium | reverse complement strand
CGGGCCGCGATCCGGTGCAGCACGACCTCGGGGATGACGGCACTGGCCACGGCCAGGAACATCGTCAGGACGTGCAGGAACTTGAAGAGCGTGAACTCCATGCATCCCTCCGCGAGCATCTCAGCCCCGTCCGGGGCGGCTGGCAGGGTAGCACGCGCCCAACCGGGGTCACGAGCGTATCCGCGCCGCCGGTACACTGACCCGATGACCGATCTGGCGGCAGTCGAAGCCCGGATCTGGTCGCTGCTGGAGACGTATCGCGCCGAGCTCGAGCCCGCGACGATCTACGGGATGCCGTCGCTCCGCTGGCCCGGCGCCAAGGCGCATGACTACTTCGCCTCGGTCCGCTCCGGCAAGAGCTACGTCAGCCTGTACCTCCTGGTGGCCGATACCTATCCGGACGCGCTCGCAGGAGCGCCAGAGTCACTCCTCCGGCGCCGGACAGGGAAGGCGGCATTCAATTTTCCGGAGCTCGACGACGCCATGGCGGGCCACCTGGCGGTGCTGCTCGATCGGCTGTATCAACGGTATCGCGCCGACCATGTCCGCATCGATTAGCACCTAGCGCGTCGTGTGATGGTCACGCACGGCAACGGTCTCGGTTCCAACTCCCAGGAGCTCGATGCTGACCGGCGTTCAGTCACCGATACCGCAGCACAAAACGGATAGGAGTCGAAACCAGTGCCGACAACCGCCGTGGGTGCCCGGTACGGGCACACCAACCTCATTGCCGACGACTGGCGCAGTCTGGCTGCCTTCTACACGGACGTCTTCGGATGCGAACTCGTACCGCCTGAGCGCGACTACCGGGGACCCGACCTCGAACGCGGTACCGGCGTCGCCGGAGCGACGCTCCGCGGCGTACACCTCCGCCTCCCAGGGTACGGTGACGATGGCCCGACGCTCGAGATCTACCAGTACGGTTCGAACATCGACGGCGGCGTGCGCCGCGCGAATCGCACCGGATTTGGACACATAGCCTTCGTCGTGAACGAGGTCGGGGCCGCGCAGACGGCCGTTGTCGACGCCGGCGGGCAGATCATCGGTGAAGTGGTGACGCTCACGACCGCCGATGGCCGTCGCGTCACGTGGTGTTACGTCGCAGACCCCGAGGGCAACCTGGTCGAATTGCAGAGCTGGTCGTAGTCCGCGTCCCTCCCCCGGGCGGCGGGTGGGGCGACACGCCAGGGCGTCGAGCCAGGGCGTCGAGCCAGGGCGTCGAGTGGGTGATGCCGCAGTCGAGCCGCAGGATGCGGGGCGTAGCCTCCGCTCCGACAGCACCCAACCGACGGTGCCCCGCCTCAGGAACGCCCGCTCATGGCAACGACGCAGCACCCGACGCCAAGATCCACATCACCAGGCCGCGGCCCGCTACTGGCGATCGGATTGGTCGCCCTGGTGACGGGCGTCCTTACAGGTTGCCGGCAGGCGACGCCGATTCCAGATGGAGCCGAGATCGTCCACGTGGTAGTCAGTGACTCCGAGGTCATCCTGGACCCTGACACGGTGCCTGCCGGCGACGTCTACATCGTGCTGGACGCTCCCATGAACGGCTCGCTCTCATTCGTCGAACGGCATCGTGCCGGTGAGGAGCCTGGGCCACTGACCGACGACGACCTGGAGCGGCTCGCACGCGGCGATACGGAGGGGACCGCCATCAGCGGGTTGGACGCCGGCGGATGCGACGCCGGCCAGCGCGCCGCGGATCGCGGGAAGTCCGGTCCCTGCGGCAATGTCATGATGGTCGTCGTGGCCGAAGGCCAGTACGCGATCCTCGGGGGCGCTGCCGGAGGAGAGCCGACAGACGTGCCACCGATGGGCGTCCTGACTGTCGCGCCGTAGGGGTGGAGGCGACGACGGGAATCGAACCCGTGTACGCGGTTTTGCAGACCGCTCCCTGGCCACTCGGGCACGTCGCCACTGCATCGGTACCGCTGGCTGCCCCGCGAGGATTCGAACCTCGGTTCACGGATCCAAAGTCCGCTGTCCTACCACTAGACGACGGGGCACTCGCGGCCTGTCGAGGCTAGCAGGTCAACGGTCCGGCGACAGCCTGCCGAGCATAAAAATGGAGCGGAAGACGGGACTCGAACCCGCGACCCTCACCTTGGCAAGGTGATGCTCTACCAACTGAGCCACTTCCGCCCGTTCAACGAAGTATGACGCCCCCGCGAACTTGGTGCCGAGGGTCAGATTCGAACTGACGACACCCGCCTCTTCAGGGCGGTGCTCTACCAACTGAGCTACCTCGGCGCCGAACGCTGAGGTCGACTCAGCACTCCGTCTGCGCTTACCGCATCGGGCACCGGTGAGGATACCGATGCGGACCTGCGCCTGCAACCTCAGCGCTGGCCGCTGGCCAGCAGCCCCATCTGGCCGGCGATGCGCTCGAGCTGCGCGATGCGCTCCTCGAGCGGCGGGTGCGTCTCCCACAGCGACGAGGCCCGCTTCTCGAATGGCTTGATGGGATTGACGATGTACAGGTGCTGGGTGGCGCGGTTGGCGACCTCGAGGACCTCCGGATCGGCCGAGATGCGCTGGAGGGCGCGCGCCAGGCCGACGGGGTTACGGGTCAGGTCCACCGCGCTCACGTCCGCCAACGACTCCCGCGACCGGCTGACCGCCAGCTGCACCATGCGACCGATGATCGGCGCGATGATGGCCAGGATGAGGGCCGCGACCATCAGGATCGCCGCCGCACCCCCACCTCCGCCGCGGTCGCTGTCGCTGCGGCTGCCACGGCCGCCGCCCCAGAACGTGAAGCGCAGGAACCAGTCGGACAGCAGCGCGATGGCGCCCACCAGCACGCCCACCAGCAGCGTGAAACGGATGTCGTAGTTGCCGACGTGGCTCAGCTCGTGGGCCATGACGCCCTGCAGCTCCTCGCGGTCGAGCTTCTCCAGCAGACCCGTGGTTGCGGCCACCGAGGCGTGCTTCGGATCGCGCCCGGTGGCGAAGGCATTGGGCGCCGAGTCGGGGATGACGTGGACGCGCGGCATCGGCAGACCGGAGGCGAGCGACATCTCGGTCACCACGTTGACGAGCTGCTTGTAACCCTCCGGTGGGGCGGCGGTGTCCACCTCCTGGGCGCCGGAGCTGGCGAGCACCAGCGCGTCGCCGGCGAAGTAGGAGCCGATGCTCATCAGCCCGGCGATCACCACCGCCACCACCACCCCGCCCCAGCCGAAGCCGGTCGCGTAGCCGATCGTGCCGCCGAGCGCGCCGAGCAGCACGATCACCACGATCACGAGCAGGATTGAGTTGCGCCGGTTGCGGTCGATCTCCCGGAAGAAGGTCGTCGGCCGGACCGGCGCAGCCGGGACGGTCATCGGTCTGGTGTACCGATGCGAAGCGCGGGCGTCAGCTGGTGCGCAGGTTCACCTCGGGGACGGCCGTATCGGCCTCCTCGATCTGGAAGTAGTCGCGCTCGCGGAAGCCGAACATGCCGGCGATCAGGACGTTGGGGAACGTCTGGATGCTGGTGTTGAACTCGCGAACGGTGCTGTTGTAATGCTGGCGGGAAAAGCCGATCTGGTTCTCCGTCGTGGTCAGCTCCTCCTGGAGCTGCATGACGTTCTGGTTGGCCTTCAGATCGGGGTAGTTCTCGACCAGCGCGAACAGCTGGCGCAGCATCCCGGTCAGGATGCCCTCCGCCTGGGCGGATTGGCCGGCGTTCTGCGGCCCGGCCTGCTGGGCACTGACGGCGGCGTTGCGGGCCTCGATGACCTTCGTCAAGGTCTCCTGCTCGAAGTCCATGTAGCCCTTCACGGCGTTGACGAGGTTCGGGATCAGGTCATGCCGCCGCTTGAGCTGCACGCTGATCTGGTTCCACGCCTCGTCGACCATGTTCCGCAGCCGGACCAGGCCGTTGTAGGTGAAGATCAGGAAGACCGCGATGACCGCAACGACGATCAGTACGATCCAGATCGGGTCCATGGGTGCTCAGCGCCCTCCGTGTGCGGTCGGCGGCAGTCCGTGGCCGCCACTGATGCCGAATCCTAGCAGTGGTGGGCGGTGAGGGACTCGAACCCCCGACTTCCTCGGTGTAAACGAGGCGCTCTGACCAGCTGAGCTAACCGCCCCTCGATCGCGGCGAGCCTAGCATGCAGGCCTGGCAAGGTGCGTCGAACAGGCCGTTGCTGCCGCGGCAACTAACGGCCAAGTTGGGGTCGCCGGCAGCCCGTGGAAGCGCCGAATCGGGCTCTGGTTGGGCATTCCTTGCGACAGCGGCAACAGGCGGCCACGATGTGGGCCCAACTTGGCCGATAGTTGCTGTACGGGCAAAGGGTCGCCTGCGGCGTCCCGCCGGGCCCGTTGATGGGCAGGAGGAACGCAGTGATGTACCGGGGCATGCATTGCGAGGTGGTGAGCCTCGCCGGGCACAACGGGGACCAGATCGAGGCCTACCACGCGCGGGCCCTCGGTGATGGGCCGCATCCGAGCGTCGTCGTCATCCACCACATGCCCGGCTGGGACGACTGGACACTGGAGGTGGCGCGGCGCATCACGCACCACGGATACGCGACGCTCTCCCCGCACCTCTATTCGCGTTCCGGTCCGGGGGACCCGGACGACGTGGCGGCAAAGGCCCGTGCCGCCGGCGGCGTTTCCGACGACCAGGTGATGGGCGATATCACCGCCAGCGCGGCCTACCTGCGTGCCCAGACCGGCGCCAACGGGAAGGTGGGCGTCATCGGCTTCTGCTCCGGCGGACGTCAGGCGTATCTCGCCGCCTGCCGGATCCGCGACCTCGACGCGGCCGTGGACTGCTGGGGCGGTGCCGTGGTCGTCGATGACCCGGCGCAGCTCGACGAGAAGCACCCGGTGGCGCCCATCGACCTCACCGCCCAGATGAGCGCACCGCTGCTGGGCATCTTCGGCAACGACGACCGCAACCCAACGGCAGCCCAGGTCGACCGAACCGAGGCCGAGCTCAAGCGACACGGCAAGACCTACGAGTTCCATCGGTACGACGGCGCCGGCCATGCCTTCTTCCACTGGGGGCGCCCGGAGGCCTACCGCGGCGAGCAGGCGATCGACGCCTGGAGCCACGTCTTCGCTTTCTTCGCCCGCCACCTGGGCGCCTGAGGAGGACAGACCGATGTGCACCAACGTCACCCGCAGTGCGGCAATCACCGGCAGCGCCAAGGGACCGTCCGGCTGGTTCAGCGTCGACACCGCGACCGTGTACTTCGACCATCCGTTCCACGCGCCGCTCGAGCACAGCCTGAACATCGATCTCGTCAACCGGGCCGCGGGCGCGCCGGCGCGGGTCGCGATCGAGCTCAGCGCCGCATCGGCCCGCGAGCTCGTGCGCCAGATCACGGCCGCCCTTGACGACGAGCCGGCGGCCGTTCCGCTCTCGGACGTGAAAGCGCCTACGATCAGCGCATGACACTCCCCCACGACACCGATTCCAAGCTCGCCGAGTACGCCCATCCCGAGCGGCTCGTCACCACCGCCTGGCTGGCCGAGCACCTCGACGACCCGGGCCTGATGGTCGTCGAGTCCGACGAGGACATCCTCCTCTACGAGACCGGCCACATCCCGGGCGCGGTCAAGGTCGACTGGCACACCGAGCTCAACGATTCGATGACTCGCGACTACGTTTCCGCCGAGCGCTTCGCCCAGCTGATGGGCGAGAAGGGCATTGGTCGCGACACAACGGTCGTGTTCTATGGCGACAAGTCCAACTGGTGGGCGGCCTACGCGCTCTGGGTCTTCAGCCTCTTCGGCCATCCGGACGTGCGCCTGGTGGACGGCGGGCGTTCCAAGTGGGAGGCCGAGGGGCGGCCGATGACGACCGATGCGCCAAGCCGCTCCCCCGCCGACTACCCGGTGGTCGAGCGTGACGACAGCCGCATCCGCGCCTACCGCGACGAGGTGCTGGCGCACCTGGGGCAGCCGCTGATCGACGTTCGGTCGCCCGACGAGTACACCGGCAAGCTGCTCCACATGGCGAACTACCCGCAGGAGGGGGCGCTGCGCGGCGGCCACATCCCCGGCGCCAGGAACGTGCCGTGGGCGAAGGCGGCCAACGAGGACGGCAGCTTCAAGTCACGCGCCGAGCTCCAGGCGCTCTACGGCGGGGAGGCCGGTCTGCAGCCCGACGACGATGTCGTCGTGTACTGCCGCATCGGCGAGCGGTCGAGCCACACCTGGTTCGCGCTGACCCACCTGCTGGGCTACGACAAGGTCCGCAACTACGACGGCTCGTGGACGGAGTGGGGCAACGCGGTGCGGATGCCCATCGAGCGCGAGGTCGATCCCGCGTGACAGCCGATACCCTGCCGGCGCCGCTGGCCGAGATCGTCGAGCTGTTCGCGACGTCCGAGCCGCGCGACCGGCTGGAGCTGCTGCTCGACTACTCGCACCAGGTTCCGCCCCTGCCGGCGCGGTACGCGGAGCACCCGGAGCGGCTCGAGCCGGTGCCCGAATGCCAGTCCCCGCTGTTCGTGGCGACCGAGGTTGGACCGGACAGCAGGGTCGAGATCGTCGTCGACGCCCCGCTCGAGGCACCCACCACCCGCGGCTTCGCGGGCATCTTCCGTTCGGCGCTCACCGGCCTGAGCGCCGACGAGGTGCTCGCCATCCCGGGCGACGTCACCTCTCGCCTGGGGCTGGCCGAGGTCATCAGCCCGCTCCGGCTCCGCGGCGCAACGGCCCTCCTGGGGCGCATCCAGCGCCAGGTGCGGGACCAGCTCCATCCCTGATACGCGGGTGAGGGCCTGCGAACGTGCCGGGGCGGCATGTTACGGCCACTGATTGGCCAATTCTGCGGCTCCGGCAACCATTAGCCAGCCGGGAGTCCTCCACCCTGGCTGACGCCTACCTCCCCGGCAAGTTCGGCCATTTATCGGCCGATACCTGCCTGACGCGCAAACGCTCGGCCCCCGACGCCGGAGACAGGAAAACGCCGCTCCGGAGAGCGGCGTCATCGGTCTGAGTCAAGAGAAGGTGGTGCCCAGGCCGGGACTTGAACCCGGATGAGTTGCCTCATACGCCCCTCAAACGTACGCGTATACCAATTCCGCCACCTGGGCATCGATGGTACCGAGGGAGGGACTTGAACCCACACGACCTTGCGGCCACTA